>CAMEHL010000074.1 GCA_945917475.1 uncultured Clostridia bacterium
CCTTTTTGTCTATTATCGTAATCACTCGGTATACCGCCGGTGCAAACACCACGTTAAGCAACAGTTCGAATACGAAATTTATCCCGACGAGCCCGATGCATATTGAAATAAAAGCGTTCTTCCCGCCGTCTATAAATCCCTTTTCCAAAAGCGCGTTCCGTAAGAACAGCATACTCACGACGAAAGTTCCCGTATTCACTACGGGCGCAGACACCGCCGACAGGAAAGTGCCGAGATAGCGGTGCTTTTTACCCGCCGCGTTGAACACGAGCGCGCTTACAGCGCCGGCGAGCGTGGTTTTTAAAACGCATACGAGCGTGATGGCTACGGGATATTCGGCGAACAGAACGTTGGTAAATCCGTCCATACCGATAACGCCCGCAAGCAGAATGATAACCCCTACTATAAAGCCTAACAACGCGCCGTAAAACACGCCGAGAAGTATGCCGCAAACGATAACGGGAACGAGAACGAAGTTCAGCGTTACCGCGCCGATTGTAATCGCGCTCGCGGTAAATTGCAACACCACCACCAAAGCGGTAAGTATGGCAAAATAAGTGAGTTTTCTTGCTTTCTGCATTTGCAGAGTTTTCATAAATACCTCCAATCGGATTCTTAAGATATCCGTTGAACAAAAAAGATTTTTTCCCGCTCGGTCAGACCTTGAAAAACGAGTATCCGCCGATGGATATTATTATTTTACCATAAAAAAACTGCGTTAGCAATTATTTTGTACCGTTTGTAACAATTTTTGCGCCGTTTGCTTATATTGATATTAGAATACTTCGCCGAAAAAAACAAATACATAGGCGGAGGTTACACTTTGGAGGTTAAGTAGTTATGAACGGATGTTTCGATTTTTTTAACGGCAACAACTGCTGTCTTTGGATTCTCATTATACTTCTTATAATCTGTCTCGCAAAGAGCGGCTGTCTGTGCGGTCTGTTCAACAGTTGTTACTGTCTGCCTGTGGCTTTGTTTATTCTCTGCTGCTTATGCAAAAACGGCGGCTTATTCGGCAACGGTTGCGGCTGCGGTTGCAAATAAGATTTACTAAAGACGGCGGAATCCCTTTTCCGCCGACAAGAAGAAACAAAAACGGAAATCGGGGCGCACAACGTCGTCCCGATTTTTTGTTTACCGCCATAATATTGTTTTTTCGGCAGGTCGGGTTTAAGCCGACGCGCTTTTTCAATACGTACCCCCGACTATTCGAGCCCTTTGGCTTTTCTCTTTAACCGCATTTCGGTGTTAAGCGTTTTCTTTCTTATTCTAACGTTTTTAGGGGTTATTTCGAGAAGTTCGTCGTCCGCTATAAACTCCATCGCTTCTTCGAGCGTCATAATCTTAGGTGTTTCCAGCCGCAACGCGTCGTCGGAACCGGAAGCGCGCGTGTTGGTAAGGTGTTTTTTCTTACAGACGTTGACGGTAATATCTTCGTTTTTGGGAGACATTCCCACGACCATACCTTCATAAACGGGCGTACCCGCACCTATAAACAACTGCCCCCTGCCTTGCGCGTTGAAAAGCCCGTAAGTTACCGCTTCACCCGTTTCGAACGCGACGAGCGACCCCGTGCTTCTTCTCTCGATTTCGCCTTTATATTCTTCGTATCCGTAAAACAGCGTATTGAAAACGCCTTCTCCGCGCGTTTCCGTCAGAAACTGGCTTTTGTAACCGAAAAGTCCCCTTTCCGGCACTTTGAATTCCAGCCTTATTCTGCTGCCCACGTTTTCCATCTGTATAAGTTCGCCTTTGCGCGTGCCCATACTCGAAAAAACCGAACCCGTTTTGTCTTCCGGAACGTCCACGACCAGCCTTTCCATAGGTTCTAACAGTTTTCCGTTTTCTTCACGGAACATAACTTTCGGCGCGCCCACCTGAAACTCGTAACCGCCGCGGCGCATGGTCTCGATAAGTATGGAAAGGTGCATTTCGCCCCTGCCGCACACCCTGTAAGAATCAGCGGAATCGGTCGCTTCCACACGGAGCGATACGTCTTTCAACATTTCGCGGAACAGCCTGTCTCTCAAATGGCGCGTCGTAACGAATTTGCCTTCTTTCCCTGCAAACGGACTGTCGTTTACGGAAAAAGTCATCTCGACCGTCGGCTCGGATATTTTTACGAACGGCACGGGTTCGACCGCCGTCGGCGTGCAAATCGTGTCGCCGATTGAAACGTTTTCAAGCCCGCTCACGCACACTATATCGCCCGCAATCGCCTTTTCCACGGGAACGCGGTTTAATCCTTCTATCTGATATATGCTTACGAGTTTGCCTTTGAGTTCTTTGCCCTTTACGTTATAGTTGCACGTTTCGACTTCCTGATTGACTTCGGCTACGCCCCTTTCTATTCTGCCTATACCTATTCTGCCGACGTATTCGTTATAATCTATAGACGAAACGAGCATCTGGAACGCCCCTTTTTCGTCAACTTCCTGCGGTTCGAAATGGTTTACTATTGCGTCGAAAAGCGGTTTTAAATCGCTTCCTTTCTCGTTACAGTCGAGCGACGCCGTTCCGTCTCTGCCCGAACAGAACACTATGGGGCTGTCTATTTGCGATTCTGACGCGTTAAGATCGAACAACAGTTCCAATATCTCGTCCTGCACTTCGGAAAGCCGAGCGTCCGGGCGGTCGATTTTATTGACTACGATAATAAGCCTGTGATTGAGTTCCAACGCCTTCTGCATAACGAATCTTGTCTGCGGCATAGGACCTTCGCACGCGTCCACGAGAACGAGAACGCCGTTTACCATTTTGAGGACGCGTTCCACTTCTCCGCCGAAATCGGCGTGCCCCGGCGTATCGACTATATTTATTTTGACGCCGTTATAAAAAACGGACGTGTTTTTCGCAAGTATGGTAATGCCGCGTTCGCGCTCCAGATCGCCCGAATCCATTACCCTGTCCATTACTTCCTGATTTTCTCTGAATACGCCGCCCTGTTTAAGCATCTCGTTGACGAGCGTCGTTTTTCCGTGGTCTACGTGCGCAATTATCGCAACGTTTCTTACGTCCGTTCTTCTCACTTTTTCAATCGTCCTTTAACGTTCTTCAAAATTTTCCCAGCCGTTTCAATCTCATATACGCGACAGCGCAATCAGCGTTTTGGCGTCGTTTATTTCGCCGTTTGCCGCCATGCGTTTCGCTTCTTCCGTATCTATCCAGAAAGATTCCACGTACTCGTCCGCGTCAAAATGCGTTTTTCCGTCGCGCAAACCGCTCGCGGAATAAATTCTTATAATTTCTTCGGTATATCCGGGCGACGGATATATCTCCGCTATAAGTTCCATATCTTCCGCTATTATTCCGCATTCTTCTTCGAGTTCGCGGAAAGCGGTTTCACGCGGGTCTTCGCCCGCGTTAATCTTGCCCGCGGGTATCTCCCACAATACTTTTCCGTAAGCGTATCGGTATTGTCTCACGAGCAGCACTTTTCCGTCTTTTACGCATAAAACCGCGCTGCCTCCGCCGTGCTCCACTATTTCACGAACGGATTCGTTTCCGTCGGGCAGAACTATTTCGTCTCGCCTCAGATTGAGAATTTTCCCTTTATAAACGTATTTTTTGTCAAGCGTTTTTTCTTCAAAGTCCATTTATTACGTCCTTTAACAGTTTTCCTACCTTTCCCGTTCTGCCGAAAAAAAGCAATTTATGCGCTTTTGCCGCGTATTTGTACGCGACCGCCGCGTATACAACGGCGTCCTTATCGTTGCTCTCTATCACGTTGGCGAGCATATCGATTACGAGCGTGAGTTCTTCTTTCTCTTTTTCTTTCAAACCCGACTGTCTGACTTTGAGTTTATCCCGAAGCAGTATTTTACGGAGTGCGGAAAGACTTTCGCCGTAAGTCTTTACAGAAGTTTCCTTTTCAAGGCGTTCTTCTCGTTCTTTAAGTTCTTTTTCACGTTTTTGTCTTTCTTCTTCTTCGCACAACGCGTCGACGGGGTCTTGAATTTTGCCGTCAATCACGCTCTCCATAATACTTTTTACCGTGTTTCTGAACGGTTTTATCATAGCGTTTACGAAAGTCTGATATCCTGCGGAAAAACTGCCGTCTTCATAAAAGAATTTTCTGATAAACTCGGATAATTCTATTTCTTTCGAATCTATGGAAACGAGTACGCAGAAAATGAACGCGAGAAGTTCACGCGAAGAATCGGGTAATATAAATTCGCCTTTTTCGTCCGACAAAAACTCGCTTTTAACGAAATATTTTTTCTTTGCC
The DNA here is from genome assembly GCA_945917475.1 of uncultured Clostridia bacterium. Taxonomy (GTDB): domain Bacteria; phylum Bacillota; class Clostridia; order Christensenellales; family Borkfalkiaceae; genus UBA1259. The sequence goes on from CAMEHL010000074.1 coordinate 4,232, forward strand.
GCTTCAAAATCAAAATCGGTAAGACAGTTTTTGAATACCGCGAGCAGTGTTTCCGACGACGCGATTGATTTTAATAAATTCACGATTTTAATATCCGCTACGATATACTTGCTTTCAATAAGTTCGTCCGCGCGAACGAGAAACAAATCGAGTTCTTCCTGTTTACTCAAAACAATTCCTCCGTGAAAAAAATGCGAAAATACGCCTTAAAACCATTTTTCTTATATATTATACCACATACTTTTTTAATAAATAAACGTTTTTTATCGGATATTTTTAAATATTTTAATTATTTTGTTTACAAAAGCGCTTTTTTTGGTATATAATAGTCGTACTTGATAAAAAACTTATTTTTTAAGCGCAGTTTTTACGGAATAAGATAAACGGAGTTAGTGTCGGATGCAGGTTAAAGGAGATTCGTCTTTAAATAAATTGATACTTCTGTTCGTATTCGACAAAATGGAAGTGCCTCTGTCGGAGAACACGATTTTAGATATGTGCTGTTCTTCTAATAACTGGCTTGCCTATATGGATTGTCAGCCTATGCTCAATCAACTTATCGAATGCGGCTGGATTTACAATATAGGCGATTCGGAAGAACCGCTTTACACCATTACCACCGACGGCAGAGTCTGTCTCGCTAACTTTTTTATTAATATTCCCGCTTCCACGCGCGAAGAAATATCCCTTTTCATCAAAAACAACCGCACCAAGTTCCGCAGAAAACAGGAGTGCGTGGCGGACTATTATATGAATAAAGACGGAACTTATACCGTTTACCTTAAAATAATCGAACCCGCTCAACCCGCGCTGGAACTTAAACTCGTTGTCCCCAACCGTCAGACAGCGAAAGACATTTACAAAAAATGGGGCGAAAAAGCGCTCGATACTTACAGAAATATTTACGAAAACCTGGTAGATTAGACATAAAAGGAGAAAAACTATGCAATCATACAACACAAGAGGCACTTGTTCGAGACAGATTCTGTTCGACGTTACGGAAGCCAACAAGGTTAAAAACGTTAAATTTATCGGCGGATGTTTAGGCAATCTTCAAGCGGTTTCCCGTCTCGTGGACGGAAAGGATATCGACGAAGTGATTTCCACGCTTAAAGGAATTAGATGTAAAGGCAACACTTCCTGCGGCGACCAACTCGCTCTTGCGCTTATGGAATACAAAGAGAAAAAGAACAATCCCCCCGAACCAAAAAAATATTGACGCGTCTATTAAACGGGATTTAAATCTTCCCCTATCCGCTCCAATACGCGATAGGGCTTTTTATTATTATTTATTTGTTATCATGACAACGAAAAGAGCGGTTGACGGGTTTTCGCCGTCAACCGCTCTTTAAAATTAATTTTCCATTTATACTCTTTTTTTGCATTTTGCACGTTAAAAGCGGCGCGATAAGCGCCGCTTTTGATTAGTTCGTTCGTTTTTTAATTAAAATTTTTAAGGTCCGGGGTTATACCTGCCCAAAAAACTTTAAGCGCGAATATTTTACGCAGATTATTTATCGCCGCCGAGCATTTCCGCAATGGACGCGCCGCCGTTATCGGCGTCTTTCCATTCTCTGAGTTCGGGTTCGGAATCTTCTTCCGCTTTATCGGCGCGTTTCTTGCCTTTTTCTTCTTTGGCGGGTTTTTCAATTTCGGGAAGCAACGCTTTAATGGATAACGTCATCTTCTCTTTTTCGGGGTCAATGCCGAGTATTTTCGCGTCGATTTCCTGTCCTACCTGCAATGCGGTAACGGGATTTTCGAGCCATTGATTGGAAATCTGAGAAACGTGAACGAGTCCGTCAATTCCTTTTTCCACTTCTACGAACGCGCCGAAACTCACGATGCGTACGACTTTGCCCTTAATCACGTCCCCCACGTTGTATCTTTCGAGAACGGAATCCCAGGGTTTGGGTTGAAGTTGTTTGTATCCTACCGAGACTCTCTTGGTTTCCGCGTCGATTTTAAGAACCTTGAACTCGTAAGTCTTGCCGAGTTCGAGAACTTCGGAACAGTCTTTGCAACCCGTCCAGGAAAGGTCGGATATGTGAGCGAGACAGTCGAAACCGTTTACTTCGATAAACGCGCCGAACGGTGCAAATCTTACGGGAGTACCTAAAACGACGTCGCCTTCCTGAACGTTATCGAAGAATTCCTGTTCTTTGGCGGCGCGAATCGCTTCGCGTTCTTCTTTTTCCGCTTGAAGGATAACTCTCTGCGAGGCGACTATCTGGCGGCGCGAACCTCTCGATTCGACGTGTTCCGCTTTAAGTCTTAATTTTTTGCCGATATATTTGTCGAGTTCTTTGACGAAACCGAGTCTGATTTGCGACGCGGGAACGAAAACTTCGTAACTGCCGTATTTACCGACGAGACCGCCTGTGTTAGTGGCG
>CAMEHL010000075.1 GCA_945917475.1 uncultured Clostridia bacterium
GGAGATTTCCGCTTCGAAAATTTTACCTTCGGATATCTCTTTGATATCCGCTTCTTCCTGCAAAACTTTCTGCATCGCTTTTTCGGAGAATCTCAAAGGATTCTTGCCAGTAACCATAACGCGTATTTCTTCGCCGATTTTGTTTTTATATTCTTCGACGTTGTATTCGTTAAGCATTTCGTCTTTGGGGAGTTCGAAATCGCTCTTTACGTTTTTAAGCGAAAGAGTAAGTCCGTTTTCGTTTGCAGAAGAAATTTTCGCGGTAACAACCTGACCGGGTCTGAAATCTTTGCTGGGTTTAATGCTGTCGAAAGCGGTTTCCATTTCGGACTTGACTTTTTTCTCAGTCCCTGTCGCTTTCGCCGCGTCTCCGGCGACCGCCTGAGCGACTTCCGCCGCGGCGTTCTCCTGTTTTAAATCGTCACTCTGAACGGTCTCGGTCGTGATGATTTCTTCCGTAACATTTTCCATATTGTGGATAACCTCCTGAAACTGTTGCTCGGGCGTGGACGCGCCGAACACAATTCCTACTTTATTAAAATTTTTTATTTTTTCGTAATCAAAATCGGCAGGGTCGGTCAATCTGTAAACGTTTTTGCAACGCTCTTTCATTATGTCGAACAGTTTATTCGTGTTGTTGCTGTCCGCTCCGCCGATAACGAGCGCGGCTTCGCACGAGTCGGCGATTATCGCCGCTTCTTTCTGGCGCTCTGTTGTAGTATAGCAAATAGTTTTGAAAATATCAACTGTTTTTGCGTCGATTAACGCAAAATGTTTTATAATATCGTCAAATTTTTTTTCGGAAAAGGTCGTTTGCGCCACTATACACAACTTATCGCCCTGCACTCTGCTTAGAGATTCCGCGTCCGAAACGACCGCCGCGCTTTCTCCGCACCAGCCGTTAGTTCCCTTTATTTCGGGGTGTTCGGGATTTCCGATTATTACTATCTTGTAACCTTCGGCATACTTACTCTTAACTATATCGTGAATCTGCGCGACGAAAGGACAAGTGCAGTCGATTACGTTAAGCCCTTTCTCCTTTGCCTTTATATAAGTTCTCTCGGGTTCTCCGTGCGTTCTGATTAAAACCGTGTCGCCGTTTTTAAGCCGTTCGTCCGATAAGTCTTTTATCGTGCGTATTCCCGAACGTTCGAGATTTTCGATAACCTTATCGTTATGAATTATTTCGCCTAAAATATAGTTTACGCTTCCGCTCAGACTCTCGGCGCATTCCACGGCGCGCTTTACGCCGAAACAAAATCCGCAGTTCTTTCCTTTAACGACAATCATCCGTTTTCACGCTTTTAAGTTTCTTTTTCTTCTTACGGTTTTTCTTCTCGGCGAGAAAAGTCAGGAATTCCTTTTGCGTTTCCCGCATTTTTTCCACGAGTATCTCGTTTAAATGCGCAAGGTCGCCCGGAACGAGTTTCTTTCCGTAATACTCCGAAAACTCGAACGGTTTCCCCATACAGATCCGCGTCTTTCTGAAAGGCTTTGCGGGGGCGGCTACGATACACGGCACTATGGGCGCTTTGCCCTTTACTGCAAACAGAACAGTACCCTCTTTAAACGGCAGAAAATCGAGACTGCCCGTTTTGTTTCTCGTGCCTTCGGGCGATATAAACAGTTTTTCTCCGCGCCTTACGGCTTTAATCGCGGTGAGCATCATCTCCGCGCCCGGATTCGCCCTGTCTACGGGAATTGCTCCGCACGATTTTAATAACCCGCCGAAAAACTTGTTTTTGAAAAGTTCCGCCTTTGCGGGAAAACACATTTCGCCTTTATATGCGTGCCGCATAATAAAAGGGTCCATTACGCTGAAATGATTGTAAGGTATTACCGCGCCGCCTTCGGGTATGTTTTCCATTCCGTAAATCTTATAAGGATATATGCGCGTGCCGAGCCACAGTATAAACCTGTGAAAAGCGTTCATTTTCTTTCCCCCGTTACGTACGATAAAACTTTATTGACCACCTGCTCTATATTCATATAAGACGTATCTATATAAATTGCGTCGGCTGCACGGGTAAGCGGCGCGAAATCCCTGTGCATATCATTATAATCGCGCTCTTCTATTTCTTTTTTCAGTTGCTCGTAATCGACTTCGTGTCCGCGAAGCGTAAGTTCCTTGTACCGTCTGTCCGCTCTCACTTCCACGCTTGCCGTTATGTAAAATTTGTAATCGGCGTCGGGCAGAACGAACGAGCCTATATCCCTGCCGTCGAGCACGCACGAAATCCTCCCCGCGATTTTTCTCTGCATATCCACCATTTTAAGTCTTACGCATTTAAGTCCCGATACGTTTGAAGCCGCCATGGAAACGTGCGGTTCGCGTATTTTATCCGAAACGTCCTTCCCGTCGAGAAAAGTCAACTGAGTTCCGTCTTTATACTTTATGTCAAGGTCAAGTTCGGGCAAAAACGCCGCCACTCCGTCGTAATCGAGCGTATCCACGCCGAGAGACAACGCTTTAAGCGCGACAGCCCTGTACATCGCGCCCGTGTCGAGATATAAAATGTTCAGCCTTTTGGAAAGATTTTTCGCAATCGTGCTTTTGCCGCTTCCCGATGGACCGTCAAGAGCGATTTTTATTATTTTATCCATAAATACTCCTTATGGCAGTTGAACGATTTTGCCCGTTTCGCTTTGATAATCCCCGGCGCGCCGCAGCGACAAGACGTTAAGCCGAAAAAGCCGTTCAATCTGAAAATTCTTTATAATTTTTATTACATTTTATCACTTTTTTTAAAAAAAGAAAACTTCTTTGACGCCGTTTTCGCAACAATTTCGGATTGTCGAAAAAATAAACGCAGATAATCAGGCGTTCTTTCCTGCCACGAAACCGGTGCTTAACGCCGTCTGCATATTGAATCCGCCCGTAAAACAATCAACGTCAAGCACTTCTCCCGCAAAGAAAAGCCCCTTTACGAGTTTGCTCTCCATGGTTTTGGGATTGATTTCTTTTACGTTTACTCCGCCCGCTGTTACAATCGCTTCTTCTACGGGTCGGATTTCCGTGGGGGTCAGATTAACGTTTTTTAAGGTTTTGCATATATTTTTCCGTTCTTCACGCGTAATTTCACCGCATTTTTTGTCGGGATTTACACCCGCGCGCCTTGCAACGAATTGAACGAGCGACGACGGAACGAGCGTTCTCAACATACTCTTTAATTCTTTGCCTTTAAGCGATTCCGTTTCGCGTATCAGCCTGTTATCAAGCGTTTTTTCGTCGAGCGCGGGTTTAAGATCGAGCACGAGCGAGACCGTTTTCATATCCGCTCTGTTTATAAGGCAAGAACACGATAATACGATGGGTCCGGATATTCCGTAATGAGTGAATAGCATTTCCCCGAAATCATAAAACACCTTTTTCCCGCACGAAAAAGCCGTGAGAGACACGTTCTTCAGCGATAAACCCTGCAAACAGGAAACGTCGTCGAGAAGTTCTATCCCCGCAAGCGAAGCGACGGGTTTTACGACGCTATGTCCCGACTCTTTCGCAAACTTATAGCCGTCTCCCGTACTTCCCGTAAGCGGATAGGATATTCCGCCCGTACATACTATCACGGAATCGCATTCAGTTCTGCCGTCCGAAGTGTTTACCGCAGTAGCCTTTCCGCCATCGGCGACAATGCCCGTAACCTCCGTACGAAGAACGACTTTCACGCCCGCCGCGCGCATCGCCCTTTCAAGCGTTGCCGTTACGTCGCTCGCTTTATCCGATTGCGGAAAAACTCTGTTGCCGCGCTCGGTTTTAAGTTTAAGCCCGTTGTTTTCGAAAAAATCTTTGGCAGATTGCGGCGAAAACGCGTTGATTGCTCCGTAAAGAAATTTAGGATTAGATACGACGGAATTGAGAAATTCCGTCGGCGTAACGTCGTTCGTCAGATTACAGCGACCTTTGCCGGTTATATAAATCTTTTTTCCGAGTTTTTCGTTCTTTTCTATAAGAAAAGTCTCGTTGCCGTTTTCGGCAGATTTAAGCGCGGCAATCATACCCGACGCCCCGCCCCCTATAACGATTACTCTGCGCATATTCCGTCTCCGTCTTTACCGAATTTATCGGTAAGTTCCGCGATTTTATCATAATCGGTTCTGTCGTATAACAGCGGCGTAACCGTTATAAATCCTTTTCTTATAAGCGCAACGTCCGTATTTTCTCCGTTTTCGCCGTCAACTTCCGTTTCGCTCCTTAAAACGTATTCGTTTTCACCGCGTTTATCGTAAAAATCCTTGTAGACGCAATTGCCGAGCGAAGCGAATTTAACGCCGCGGATTTTGACCCCGCAATCGGGAAAATTCACGTTCCAGACGCACCTTCCGTCCGATAACGGAAGAAGTTTTTCAACTATTTTTTCGGCGTAAACCGCGTATAATTTAAAGTTGCTCTCCCCGTGCGAAAAAGCCGAAAACGCAAACGCGGGATGCCCGAAAAAAGCGGCTTCGTACGCGATTGAAACCGTGCCCGAATAAAGCACGTCCGAACCGAAATTATGCCCCTTGTTAATCCCCGATAAAACCAAATCGGGGACGAAATCGCTGAAAATATGACGTGCCATTTTAACGCAATCCGCGGGAAAACCCGTCGTACGGTACGCTTTGCAACCTTTTATTTTGTCGTACGGAAAAAGACTTACCGTGCGCCCGAGAGTCAGCGAATGCGAGCAAGCCGACCTGTTGCCGTCGGGTGCGAGAACGCGTACTTCGCTATTTTCGGCAAACCTTTCGGCAAGCGCGATTATTCCGCCGCTTTCTATACCGTCGTCGTTACAAATAAGAATTTTCTTTTTCATATTTTATCTTCCGCAAGGTTTTCATAATACAAATTTCTCTTTCGCAAACCGTATATGTCTGACATAAACGCACGATAAATCACTTTGATTTTACTTGTTTATCGCGCTTTTTATTTTTTGAGAATTTTCTCTTGAATAATTTCTCTATTTCTTCGCCTTTTTTATAAATAAAAACGGTAATCGCAACGGTCGCGGCGAATATTAACAACCACAGCAGTATACCCCACCAGGTATCGAAAGGTATAATGCTGTTATTCATTGAATAAGAACCTATAAACACGGAAATCAATCTCGTAACGATTATCATCACGATAAAATACGCCGCGCTCATAGTGGTTATTCCCGCAACGAAACATAAAAGATCGTCGGGGAAAAACGGGAACAAAAACATAAAAGTCAATACGACTCTGTCTTTCCCCTTTATGGTTTGCAACCCTTTATCGAGGTCGTCTTTTCCGACAAGCCAACTCGCTACTTTATAGCCGAAAATTCTGCCTATGAAAAACGCGGCGAGCGAGCCTAAAATAATACCTATACAACTGAAAAGCGCGCCCTTAAAAGGACCGAAAAGCAAAACGCCCGCCCCCACCGTGATAAAAGACGGAATTGGCAGAACAACTACCTGTAAAAATTGCAAAACGATAAATGCTATAACCGCTAAACTTCCGAACGATTCGATATAATTTCTGAAATCTTCCACGCTGTCTATTTTATCGAAAAAACCCGAAACTTTAAGGACGTAAAGTAAAAGGAGAATGCAGAAAATAAGCGCCAGAACGATATAAAGCAATTTATATATAAACGTTTTGTTGGTCTTAAGAAACACTATGGTAAGGACGGTTACCGCGGTTATTACTCCCACCGACAGAGCGGTAAGAACGCCCGAATATTCGGCGAAAAATCCTTCGCCGAACGTGTTTAAATAGAGTATGGCAAAAACTATTCCCGCACACCCCAAAAGCGAAACCGCTATTACATTAAACACTTCTTTTAATACCGAAATCTTGCGCTCGTCCATAACTAATCTTTACTATTATTATATTACCATAAAAAAAAAGTTATCCTGATTTAAGGATGTTTTTCTCTGCCGCGTTAAACTTTTTCTTCTTTCCCTTTATACTGCTTTACGGCAAGTTGGTCGCAACGGTTATTATATTCGTTATCAGAATGCCCTTTGACCTTTATAAACGACACGTCGTGTTCGGCACAAAGACGGATAAGCGTCTGCCACAGTTCGGCGTTTTTAACGGGTTTGCCCGCGGCGTTCTTCCACCCGTTACTTTGCCAGTTGGTTATCCAGCCCTCGTTTATCGCACCCACTACGTATTGAGAATCGCTGTATACTTCCGCAATACACGGTTCTTTCAGGGCTTCGAGACCCTTTATGACGGCGGTAAGTTCCATTCTATTATTGGTGGTGTCGTTTTCGCCGCCGACTATTTCTTTCTCTACGTCTTTATATTTCAGTATCGCCGCATAGCCGCCTTTGCCCGGATTTCCGCTGCACGCCCCGTCAGTATATATGGTAACCTTTTTCATATCAGATATTTTCGAGTTCGAAGGCACGCTTAACGCAAGCATCAACCGCTTTTTCGCTTATTCCGTCAAGGTCGGACTGTTCGTAAATCCTGACTGCTTCTATAGTCGTGCCGCCTTTACTGCACACC
>CAMEHL010000076.1 GCA_945917475.1 uncultured Clostridia bacterium
AAGAAGCACCGTCGCGGAAGTTACCGTGCCGTCGAGTCCGAGTTCTTTAAGCAGCGCGAGCGCACGGTCGCACGCCGAAAAGGCGAGTTCGCGCTCTCCCGTCTTTCTGTAAAGACCTATAAGTTCGTCCGTAACTGCGAGTTCGCCCTGCTTGTCTCGGAGCGCTGACGCTTCGTTTTTCCAGTATTCGAGATGAACGCGCGCGTCGTCCATAAGGTTTTTATTCAGAAAACCGTCGAGTTTTTCTATCACGCGCATAACGGGTATGCGCCCGTCCGGTTGGTCTTTGTCGGGGTTATAAAACTCTTTTCCGCCGCAAAGCGCGCACGACGGCTCTTTGTAATCCAATTCGTCTAACATCATTTATCTCCTTAAAGCGTTATTGTGCGCGGCGTTAGGTTTGCCGCGGCGTTATTCACCGCGCCGTGCGGCTGACGTAAATTCTCTTGTATTTAAGAGGGGATACGCCCGTTATTTTTTTGAAAGTTTTAGTGAAATAGTTGGGAGTGTCGAAAGACAGTGCATCCGCTATCTGCGTGATGTTCATTTTGGTTTCGCGCAGAAGTTTTTTCGCCTTTTCTATTTTCAGTTTGGTAAAGTACACCATTATTGTGCTGCCCGTATCCTTTTTGAACTGTCTGAAAATATAAGACTTATTGTAGTTTAGTCTGTCGCATATATCCTGAACGCACAGCCGTTCGTCCACCTTTTCGTTGAGCACTTTAATTATGCTCTGCGATATTCTGCCGCCGAATTCTTCTTCGGGAAGAAACACTACGTCCGCGTTTTCTTTCTCCGTCTCGTCGCGCATTATGCTTATTAACAGAATTTCCAGAAAATTCTCCATCAACTGCTGACCGCCGAGCGCGGGACGGGGCAGGAATTCCATTTTTTTCAGTTCGGGATTAGAATAGGGAAGATTAAAGGTCTTTTTGCTTTCTTCTATTATGAAATATATAAACTTGACGAGCGATTTGTCGAGTTTTACTTTTTTGTTCTCGAAGAAACGCATCGCCCTGCTCTTGCAGACGAAAGACATTATAAAAACGTTGGGCGCGCTTTCCCCGTTTGCGGACAGAGAGTGGAATTCGTTGGGTTTGTGAAAGAGCATTTCTCCCTGTTCTATCACTATCTTTTCGCCGTCCGCGTGCGCGGTAACGCTCTCTTTCTCCGCGTAAACGAGTTCCCAAAAATCGTGCGATTCCCCGTCGTTGGTGTAGTTTTTATCGAATTCGAAATAGTGTATGGTTACGACTTCGTCTACAACCAGCAACTTTTCGAGTTTGTGTTTATAATATTTTATCTCCATTTTCGTCTCCTTAAAAAGTATAAACCATATTCGTCGATAAGTCAATTTTTTTAGGATATTATTCGTGTGTATTTTTTTACTTTTTTTGTCCATTACGGTGTATATAATTTTACCCCTTAATGTGATAGAATTTTATCGATAAAACTTAAAGGAGATACTGAATATGAGAATATTAGCGGTAGGTTGCCACCCCGACGACGTGGAAATCGCCTGTTCGGGTACTCTCGCGAAATGCGTTAAACGCGGCGACAAGGTTATAGTCTGCCACGCGTCGAGCGGGGATTTGGGGCACGTTATAATTCCGCCCGAAGAACTTAAAAAAATCCGCGCGGAAGAAGCGAAAAAAGCGGGAAGTCTCGCGGGGATTGAAGTTATTTGCGGCGGGTTTGACGACCTCGATATTTTCGATAACAACAGAGCGGCGCGCGATAAGATGGTAGAAGTGATTCGTTACGCCGACCCCGACCTGATTATTACGCATAACCCCGACGACTATATGCCCGACCACACGGCGGTAAGCCGTCTCGTTTTCGACGCGTCGTTCGCGGCGACTCTGCCAAATTATCCGCCTAAAACGGAAAAGCCCGCAAAACTCGTGCCTATTTATTATATGGACACGCTCGCGGGGGTAAACTTCGTTCCCGACGAGTTCGTGGATATAACCGAAGAAATAGACCTTAAACTTAAAATGCTCAACTGCCACGAAAGTCAGATTGTTTGGATGAGAGATCACGACCACATAGACTTTCCCGATATGGTAAAGACGTGTTCGCGTTATCGCGGATATCAATGTGGCGCGGAATACGCGGAAGGCTTTAAACTCTGCAAGGCGTACTTAAAAGGCACTACGAAACGCCTTTTACCCTGAAAAGCGACGGGCGGAGAAAAATAAACAAACGATAAAACAATACTACGATTAAATTTATAATAATAAAAACAATAAGGAGAACGGATATGGATTTTAATTCAACGGTTAAAGGAAGTCTTTTAGAAGGTTTTTATCCCCAAGGCTGGGATATGGAAAAAATCGACGCGTGCTGCGCTAATCTGCCGCAGTCGATAACTGAACGGCAGTCGTTCTGGAACAAGGATTTCGCGCCCGTGGAATGCGCGAACGTCGCGGAATTCGACGTTAAGATGGGACACGAAATCGCAAACGAAATAAGAAAAGCCAACGCGGAGAAGAGAAAACTCGCGTTTATTCTGCCCGTAGGACCTATGGGTATGTATAAGTGGGCGGTGTACTTTTTGAAAGAGTGGAACGAAAGTTGCAAAAACGTCTGGTGCTTCAATATGGACGAATGGGCGGACGCGGACGGCAACACGATTACGGGCGAAGCGTCATTCCAAAACGCTATGGAAACCGCTTTTTACAATCCGCTGGGCGAAAACACCGTTCCCGTTTCTCACAGGAACTTCGCGACAAAAGATAATCTCCCCACCTATCCCGAAAAGATTGCGGCGTTAAGGGCGGACGGCGCGAAACTCGTTCTCGTTTACGGTATAGGCAGAATGTGCCATATCGCTTTCTGGGAACCCACTATCGGCGCGGAATTCGATTCCGACGAAAAATGGATGGAACAGCCGTACAGAATAGCGGTTAAACTCCACCCGCTCACGATAGAACAGAACGCCATCACTTCGTTCAAGTCGAGAACCACGCTCGTTCCGTGCAGGGCGAACACGATAGGACCTAAACTGATGTTTTCGGCGGATTACGCGATAGGCGGCGCGGACGGCGCGCTGTCCCGCGGTATGCAATGGCAGGGTATGAGTCTCTGGATGACTTTAAGATACGGGACTTCGAGACACATAACTTCTTCTTTTATACCAACAATCCCCGGGAAACTGTTTTTCCTGAAAGAACTCGCAGGTCCGCTCAATCCCGAAGCGAACTGATTTAACGGGGAGACGAAATGAAAAAATTCATAATGTACGGTGCGGGCAACATAGGCAGGGGCTTTATAGGTCAGTCGTTTTCGGCGGCGGGATATAAAGTAGGGTTTATCGACGTGAACAAGGAGATTATTGCCAGACTTAACGCCGACAACCGTTACCCCGTGAACGTGGTTACTTCGGATAAAAACGAAGAAATAATCGTGGAAAACGCGTACGGAATAGACGGGACGGATATAGACGCGGTTGCGGAAGAAATCGCGTCCTGCGATATGATGGCGACGGCAATCGGCGTGAACGTGCTTAAATTTATAGCGAAACCCATTGCGTTCGGCATAAAAAAACGCGCGGAAAAAAACGCGCCGCCGCTTAATATAATCATCTGCGAGAACCTTATCGGTGCGGACGCGTTCTTAAAAGGGCTTATCGTTAAAGAGATACCCGACCTTGAAGATTACGTGGATAAAAAGGTGGGGTTTATAGAAGCGTCTATCGGGAGAATGGTTCCCGTTATGACGGAAGAAAAAAAGCAGGGCAACCCCTTGCGCGTTTACGTAGAACCGTATAACGTTCTGCCCGTCGACAAAGCGGCGTTCGTAGGAGAACCGCCCGCGGAAGTAAAAAATCTCTATCCCTATTCTCCCTTTAACCTTTTTATAGAGAGAAAACTGTTTATGCACAATATGAGCCACGCTTTATGCGCGTATCTCGGCAATTTAAGGGGTTACGGGTTTATTTATCAGGCGGCGGAAGACTTCGATATAGAATACACCGCTTATCGCGCGCTGACGTCTTCCGCGCTCGCGATTGCCGCGGAAAACGGCACCGACTGTAAAATGCTTACCGAACACGCGGACAACCTTTTATACAGGTTCAAAAACCGCGCGCTTGCCGATACGGTGGAGAGAGTGGGAAAGGATACGGTGCGGAAGTTGGGTGAAAACGACAGGCTTATCGGCGCGCTTAACCTTTGCGAAAAACACGGCATAGACGGCTCTTATATATGTATAGGCGTTGCCGCCGCAATACTTTTCGCACCGCAGGGCGACGAGAGAAGCGCGGAACTGTGCGCTTTCGCGCGCGAAAACGGCGTGGTTAAAACGCTTGAAAAATATTCGGGATACGGCGGCGGATATACGGGACTTATAAAGGATATTTACGATATGTTAAAATCGGGCGAAAAACTTCCGTGCGTTTTAAGTTTCGTTGAAAAATCGAACAACGGTCGAATAAGAGTTTAACCGCAGCGGTTCAATCGGTAATATTGATATAAACGGATAGATACACCGCGTTTTTAAAACGTATGCGCACGCGTTGCGCGTAAAACTCAATAAAAAACGCGGAATATAAGGAGAAAAATGAAAAAAGGCATAACCGTTGCGGGAAGTATTCTCGTAGACAAGATAAACGTGATAGACGGTTTTCCGAAGTCCGGCGAACTCACGCAGATTCGCTCGCTCGGTCGCGCCGCGGGCGGTTGCGTACCCAACGTCGGCATAGACTTAAAGAAAATCCGCCCCGAACTCGACGTATACGCGCGCGGCAGAGTGGGCGCAGACGACGAAGGCGAATTCGTAAAGCAAACGCTTAAAGCCGCGGGAGTGGACGTCGGCGGAGTGGTTACTGACGGCGCGGAAAAGACGAGTTTTACCGAAGTCATGAGCGTAAGGGGCGGGGAGAGAACCTTTTTCACTTACGCGGGCGCGTCCGCCGCTTTCGGGCTTTCCGATATAGATTTCGGCAGCGAACAGACGGAAATGCTGCATCTCGGCTATTTTCTTTTGCTTGACAAGGTTGACGGCGGCGACGGTCTCGAAATCTTAAAGCGCGCCAAAGCGGCGGGCGTTAAAACTTCGATAGATATGGTGAGTGAAAATTCGGACAGATATTCCGTTATCGCGCCTTGTCTCGCGTACACGGACAACTTAATCGTCAACGAGATAGAAGCGGGCAAAATCGCGGGGATAGAACCGACTGCGGAAAACGTACGGAAAATCGCCGAAAAACTCAAAAGTCTCGGCGTAAGAGAAAGGGTGATAATCCATTGTCCCGCGTTCGGCGCGTGTTTCGACGGCGAAGTTTATACAGAAGTAGAGTCTTACCGACTGCCCGACGGATATATAAAAGGGACGACGGGCGCGGGAGACGCGTTCTGCGCGGGCGCGCTCGCAGGAATATATTACGGTTACGGCGACGAGAAAATTTTAAGGACCGCCGCGGGCGTGGCGGCGGCGTCTTTAAGCGCGGAAGACGCTACTTCGGGAGTGGTTTCCGAATCCGAGACGGAAAAACTAATAGAAAAAATTTGCAAAAAAAAGTAAAAAAACGCCGTTAAAACGTTTGACATATCCGAAAAATTGTTGTATTATAAACGCATAAAAACAAGGAGACGGCATAAGACGTATGTATAATCTCTGTAAAGGTATGATGATGCGAATGTCAGATTCCCGGGCTGGACAGCGTGGGTTTGTTGCCGTGTCATTGTAATTCGGTAATAACTGCGTTCTGCGCTCGGGAAAATTGTTTTCCCGAGCGTTTTTTTTGCGGCGAGCCGTCGTAAGTCGAACGGTGCGGCGGTTACAGAAATCAAGGAGATTTTCAATGATAGAAATCAGAAATCTAAGCAAAGTATTCGAGTCCGATTCAGGTTCGTTCACCGCGCTTAACAACGTAAATCTTACCGTGAACGACGGCGATATTTACGGGATAATAGGTCTTTCGGGAGCGGGAAAATCGACGCTCGTGCGATGTATAAACTTTCTCGAACGCCCGACGCGCGGAGAACTTTTAATCGACGGCGCAAACCTGTTTGAAGTGTCCGACGACAGACGTCGCGAAATTCGCAGAAAGGTTACGATGATTTTTCAGCAGTTCAATCTTCTGCAACAGAGAAACGTTCTTAAAAACGTGGAACTCGCGGGAGAAATAGCGGGCGGCGACAAGTCGGAACGGCGCGAAAAGGCGATAAGACTTCTCGAAACGGTCGGGCTCGGCGATAAACTCAATTCTTATCCGTCCGAACTGTCGGGCGGACAGCAGCAGAGAGTGGCGATAGCGCGCGCGCTT
>CAMEHL010000077.1 GCA_945917475.1 uncultured Clostridia bacterium
CGGAATTCTGGCATAAGCAGGGCGTAAAGCGCGTTATATTGGCGCGCGAACTCTCGCTTAAAGAAATAAAAGAAATTCACGCCGCCGTGCCGGGATTAGAACTCGAAACGTTTATTCACGGCGCAATGTGCATATCGTATAGCGGAAGGTGTCTTTTGTCCGATTACCGCGCGGGTCGCCCTTCCAACCGCGGCGAATGCGTTCAGGCTTGCCGTTGGAATTACGAAATACGCGAAAAGGGTTCTTCGGGCGCGTTTATGGAAATGTGTCAGGACGAGCGCGGAACGTACATCTTAAACAGCAAGGATTTGTGCCTTATAGACTATATTGACGAACTCGTAGAAGCGGGCGTATGCTCGTTCAAGATCGAAGGCAGAATGAAGTCCGAATACTATCTCGCGACGGTTATAAACGCTTATCGCCGCGCGATTGACGAGTATTACGAAAGGGGCGCGGCGTATAAGACTAACCCCGTTTATAAGTCCGAACTCGAAAAAACGGCGCATCGCGAATTTACGACGGCGTTCGTTACGGGCGAGAACGACCGCACCGAAAACTTCGACGACAGTCAGAGCAAAGGCACGCATAAGTTTATCGCCGCAGTCGTCGGTTACGATAACGGGCGCGCGCTCGTGGAAATGCGCAACAGGTTTAAAACTGGCGATCTGCTCGAAGTCCTTTCTCCGTCCGATTCGTTCGGAAAGATAATCGTCGCGGACGGTATGACGGACGAAAACGGCACGGCGGTAACTGACGCGAAAATCGTTCAGCAGAAACTTTGGATAAAAACGGACGTTCCGCTCTCTGCGGGGGACTTGTTGAGAGCGCAGTCGTAATGCGGAAAGAAAATGTGAGCGGCTGTTATTACGTATAATCGTGCGGATAAACGAAACGAACGGCGGCGCTGCGATAATTATTATCGCAGCGCCGCCGCTGTTATTTTTTTACGGCAAGCGGTATGCCCGCCGCGTTACGCTTTTTAAACGTCCGTTCAGGAAATCTCTTTGCGCCTTAAAACGAAGAAAGTCGCAGAACCGCAAACGCAGGTTATTACGGCAAGAACTATCAGAATATTACGCACGGCGGTCGTAGCGTCGTTTATAACCGCGGTGGATTTGACGTAGCCTTCGACGTAGTTTTCGCCGTCGTAATACGCTATTTTAGAGACGCCGTTTTCTTCCGAAATAAGCCGTATCTCGGCGTTCTTTTCAAGGTCGGCGATCTTTTCCGTAAGTCCCGCGTCAGAGTATACCGCGGTCGCTTTCACTTTCTCTAAACGGTATTCAGAATATTTATAATCTTTCGCGAGTTCGTCCACGGTGAATTCGGCAGGGATATAAAAGCGTACGTTTCCGCTTTCGTCGGTCGCGTAATAAAATTCTCTGCCGAGAACGTTAAGCAGTTTTTCGGCGTGAATCTCGTCGTCTTTTTTAAGCGTTACAGAGTTTCCGTCCGCGTCCGTCAGCGTGTACATATTGTCCTTGGTGATTAAGGGCAGGTAATAGGCGTGAACGCCCGTCGTAACGAAAACGCTTTTATCGAAGTCGATATATTCCCGTTCTTCCCAAATAAGTTGCGCCGCGTTCACGAGCACTACGCCGCGCTTGCCCGCGAGAAACACCATAGTCGTTCTGCCGTAGGAAAACTCCGCTACGGGCAGATACTCGTCTTCTTTATCGGTAACGTCTCTGAAATAAACGTCCGTTTTGCCCGTTTCCGCGTTTAACGCCGTGTCGAACCGATAAACGTTTACGTTTTTCTCGCCGTCTTTAATCTTGTAAATTTTATATAGGTTTTCGTCAATCGCGGCAGCACTGTCGCCGTTTAATTTATAGTTGTCGGGAAGATAAATCGAAGAAATCGCAAAGTTATTAAGGTCGTCCGTCGCGTATAAATATTCGGCTTCCGCGGTGGTGTAATACACCGTTTTCAGATCGAAGCAAAGCGCGAAAGAAGTAATTCCTTCAAGTCCCGTCTCCGTCCATTCGCCCTGTTCGTTTTTATAATACAGTTTCCCGTCCGTTTTAAGCCCGTACGCCCTTCCTTCAAGGTCGGTGGCGAGTTGAGAAAATTCCGTATCTCCGTACGAAAATTCCCCGAACACGTCCACCGCGATACAGTTTGTACTTTCAAGCCGTTCTGCAACGGGTTCTTCTGTCGCGGAGAAGTCCTTTTCGTCTATTCTGAACGCGAAATACTTTGATCCGTTATAAGTAAGATAATAAAAATAACCGCTCTGATAAACGACGTCTTTAACGCCGCCGTAATTGGGGTTAACCGTCAATTCGGTCGTTTCGTTTCCGCCGCCGAGCCGTACGCAGGTAAGCTTATCGTTGGCGGTGGCGGCTATTACCGAGTCTTTGCCGAGCGCGAAACTTAAAACCGTTTCGCCCACGAAAAGGTTTGTAAAGTTCTCTTTGTCGTAACGGCTAAACCCGTCTCCCGTGTTTATTACCGTTAGTTTTTTGTCGGAAAGCGTCGCCACGTTGTCGCCGTAGCGGTCAGAATCTTTCACGCTGCCTATTCTGTTATAAGCGGTTTTGTCGCTCGCAATCGCAAACCCCGTAAAATCGAGTTTCCCGCCCGTAACGGAGAATTCTTGCACCGCACCGAGCGAAGAGTCGGTTATTAAAAGATTGTCGCCCTTGAAACAGAGCCCGGTGGGGGAAATAAGTTTTCCAAGGTCGAACGCGTCTTCTTTGGGGGTAACGTCAATTTTTTCGCCGCCGCTTATCGCTATACGGTAAACGCGGTTATCTTCTATAAAATAAACGTATTCGTCGTTTGCTACGATTGATTTGGCGTTCACGGGAACAGAATTCAACGAATAAGGCTCGCCTGAAAGAGAAAAATCGTAACGCGTAAGCCTGTAATCGGGCGACGCGCTGATACAATATATGCCGTCTTTGTTTATGGCTATAGGCTTGTTTCCGTCAGGTTTGTTTTCGTCAATCTGCGGGGAATCGTCTTGTTTCGTAGGGGGAATGGGAATTAATTCGCCGTTCGATACGGTATAAACTTTTATACTCGGGTCGTTCGTCAGCGCAACGAGGTAGTTTGCCGAAACAGCATAAAAACTGCAACGTATATCATCGCCGTTGTTGTCTTCTACCGCGCTGTAACTTCCGTCTTCTACGTTAAGAGTCCAGATTTTCTGGTCGTATACGAAAAACACCTTTTCACCGAAAAAACTCACCTGCGAGGGCGTGGTAGGGTTGTCGAGTGCGACGTTGGCAAGCGTAACGTCTTTCACGTTACCGTTTATGGAAACGAGAATATGGTTGACGCTGTGAATAACGGCGTAATTGCCGTTATCATAAGCAACGCTCTGCGGCGATTCGAGCGGATATACTTCTAAATCGGAAAAGGGGAGAATGCGCTCGCCCGTTACCGAAACGTCGGCGCGCGCGTTTTTAGCAAGAGAAAGGGAAAGAACCGCGCAAATCCCCGTTAATATCAGAACGGCTGCCGTTATAATACAAATTTTTTTTCTTAAAGTATTCATATTCAACATTTTATCATATATTTTTTCGTTTGTCATTATTATTCGAACGTTTTTTACAAATTCGGGCAAATTCCTTGTCTCATTTCTATGTAAATTTTTTTCGTAATCTCTTTAAATATGACAGTTTCAGGCTGCTATAAGTGTTAAAATGTGTTTACAAATCCGAACAAATGTTCGTTTTTATCGTTTGAAAAAGTCATAAAGTATTGACTTGACGGCTTTTGAAAAACTATAATGCAGGTGTTTTTCGGAAAGACAAAATTTATTTATCGGGAGTATAAGATGAAAAATTTATATGCAAAAGTAATTCTGTATTTTTATCCGTGCGCAGAAAGTTTGTGCGAACAGATAGACGAACTCGTTGAGAAAAAAGCGTTGATTTCTATGCGCGATTTTTCGCCGTGCGAAGAGCAATGCCTTAAAATATTAAACCTTACGTTGCAGAAAGACAGAATCTGCGCGCTTAAAGCGGCTGTCGAAAAGTCGCTGTCCTTATTCGGCAAAGACGCGCTCGTTCTTCTCGATTACAAGTTTTTTAAAAGTATGCCGAAAGACGCTTACGCGGGTTACGATTTTTCCGAACGCAAGTATTTCAGACGGCAGGAAAGCATTTTAAAAAAATTTGCGAAACTTATGGATAAAGCGGGTATAAACGACGAAACGTTCGAGCGCGACTATCTTTCAATCGAATTTTTCAGCGAACTTAAACGGCGCGAAGAGAAACGCAGTATTTCTTACGACAAGAAAAACAAATTCGGCGCGAAAAACAAAACGGAAGGCGACCCGCCCGTCGCCGCGGAAAAATTCGGACGGAACGACGTTATGTCCGCCTGATAAGCGCGATAATGTTTTAACCGTTCGGGGAAATCTGACCGCTCGGGCAGGGCGAAAAGACGGGGTACGTATAGTCGGAATAGCGTAATACAGTGGCGAAAAGTCGGGTGGCAGTTTTTACCGCAATGCGACTACTCGTAATCGTTCTCGTCGTAATAATTCTGTTTTCGGCGCGGCGGCTTGCTTTTAAACGCGATAAACAGAGCGATAACCCCGGCGAAAGCAAGGCAGCATATAATGACAATCCGTAAGTTTACCACTGACTCGTCCGCGGTTTTATCGGCTTCGGCGTTCGTATCGTCGTCGGTCGGCTGTTCGGTCGGAGCGGGTTCGGGTTCAGTCTGTTTTTTAATGAAAGTCAGTTCGTTGGGGTGGTTGGGAATTACGAAAGGGGTTATCTCGCTTTCCTTTACGTAGCCTAAACGGTTGTTATAACTGACGTAAAATAAAAACGAGCCGTCGTCCGCGGGCAGCGAGCCGTAGTACCTTAATCCGCGCGCGGGGAAAACGTACTGCAGCGTGGTCGTCAGCGCCGAATCGCCGTAAAGCACGGCGTTTGACGAAGTGGTTATTTCGAGATTAACGAACGGATTTTTTACTTCAAGACCGTCTGAAAACAGCATATCGGTCGGGGCGTATCCGTCGAGAGCCGCGGTCGCGCCCGTGCCGTACACTTCTATGCGGCACATTGCGGTATCTCTGCTTAAAACCTTAACGTAATAAGTGTAAGGCAGATAAAAGAGCAACTGCGTACCCGCCTTGTCGGCGTAAAAAGGGGTATCTTCGGTGATTACACGATAATAAAAGTCGCCCGCTTCCGCGTTCGCACGGGGTGGCGGCGCAAAAAGAAATAACGCTATCGTGAAAGTTAAGAAAATACATATTAGTTTTTTCATTTTCTTTGCCTCGGAAATACATTGTATTATAAATTGCGCCCTTTCCCACACCGTTTTATAGCGTAAAAAGGCTTTTCTCGTCGAAAATGCGTGTTTAACTCTTTGAAAAAACCGCTCCGTTGCATAAATCGGCGTTGTTAGCCGCGCGGGAACGGTACGGGTTGAGGCAGACGGGGCAGGCGAACTGAAAGCGTTTTGCGCCTGCGTTTAGCCGTTCGGCGTACGGATAAACAAAGCAGTTAGCGCGGTATGCTTAAAAACCGACGTTTAGCGCATATTATATTAAGGAATATGAAGAGCGGCGGAAATGAAAAACTTTATAAATTCATATATAAGGCGCTTAGCCGCCTTTTAATCGCGTTCTGGGTGGTGGCGGCGGTATTGTTCGCGTACGAATACGTCGCGAGAAAAAAATTGTATCCGCTCTGGTTTAAAGAAACAGTGATTGAAACCGCGACCGAATACGGCTTAGAACCCGCGCTCGTTTTCGCCGTGATAAAAACGGAGAGCGGGTTCGACGAGAACGCCGTGAGCGCGAAAGGGGCTAAAGGGCTTATGCAGATTACCGACGAAACGGGCGCGTATATTGCGGCTAAACTCAGAATCGTATCTTACGACCTTTTTGAACCGCGTACGAATATACGCTTCGGGTGTTACTATTTAAGGTATCTTTTAGACGGCTTTTCTGACGTAAAAACGGCGGTCGCCGCTTATAACGCGGGCGAAGGAAAGGTCAGAAATTGGCTGACGGATAAAAAATACAGCGAAGACGGAGTTGCGCTTAAAGAAATACCGTATAAAGAAACCGCACGCTATACCGAAAAAATTTGTGAAAGTTTTAGAAAATATAAAAAATTATACGGAAAACTTCTTGACAAAGTCGCAAAAACCGAGTAATATATAAAGGCTGAATGCGTGAGGGTGGCGGAATTGGCAGACGCGTACGTTTGAGGGGCGTATGGTTATCCGTGTGGGTTCAAGTCCCATCCTTCACACCAGAGAACCCCGCCGAGAAAATCTCGGCGGGGT
>CAMEHL010000078.1 GCA_945917475.1 uncultured Clostridia bacterium
TATCGCCGCGCAGTTCTATTATTTCGCCGATAAGATTTTTGTCGCTTACGCGAACGACGTCGAACAGTTCGCAATCCGCCATATTTTCCGCTATAATGAGCGGTCCTGCGACTTTGATTATTCTACCCTGCATTTTTAACCAACCTTTTAACTGTTTTTATCGCGGGAATTTTCACCCGCATCTTCGGCGAAAATATTTATGCCGAGAGCCTTTTCCATAGCGGCGTAAACGCCTTTCATTCCGTATCCCGAATTATCGTCCGTACCCGACGGAACGGTTATTATCACGGGGTAAGGAACAGTGAGATACTCGTTTATTCTTTTTTCGTTTTCCCTTGCAACATTTTCCGTTACGAATATGACGCCGTATTCTTCCGCAAGACTTTTAATGAGTTTATCGGCGTCGGCAGGTTTATTGACGGGATAAGCGTCGACGCCGACCGAAGAAAACGCCAGAATTCCGTCCCCGTCGCCTACGATAGCCATTTTACCCTTCATAAGTCAACCTCAGTCTGTTTTTTATAGCGGTTTTGCTTTCGCCGTTCAGTAACCCGACTAAAATAATTCTTACGTTTTTTATCTCCGCGAGTTTATAATAACAATAAGTCGCGAAAGGAAGATAACCTTCGCTCGAATATTTCTTTTCAAGAAGAATTTTAAGCGGAAAATCGTCGGCAGCTTTTTCAAAATAAGAAAAAGGTTTGCCGCGTTCTGCGGCGTCGACCGCAAGACCGACGATTTCTTTATATTCGGAAAAACGGAACTTTTCCCTTATTACGTCGAAAGATTCCACGCACAAGACTTTAAGTTCGTTTTCGCAAATAACACCGTTTTTTACGAAGAATTTTTCAGCCGCCTTATAATCGCGACACCTTAAAGCAATCTGTATGTTGGCGCAATCCGCTTTCGCTTTATACAATTTCAGAAGAAGCGGTTGTTTTTTCGCAGTCTCGTATAAATCTGCAAAATACGCTTTTTCCATCGCGTTGTTAACGAAAACTCCGTCTGCGCTGCCGGAAACGAATTTTTCGTCGCATTCGGCGAGAGCAAGAGCCATATTCAAAGGAAAACATTTATAATCGTCCGAAAAAATGCGTTCTTTCATCTCCGCCGCGCGGAATATTCCGTCCTGCACGAGCAATGATTTTTCGTCGGTTTTAAGAAACTTACATTTAATCAACGCTTCCGCATTATGAAAATCATTTTTATAAAGAAGAAAACGCTTTAAATTTTCCGACGGACACACATCTCTTATAAAAGAATCGAGTTGTGCAAGTTCGTAAGAAAGCGACTTTTCAAAACAAACGACTCCCGCGCTTAAATCCCCGCCGAAACCCGTTTCGGAGAGAATTTTAAAAGCGTCTTCGGGACTATCCGTTTCAATCATTCTGTTTAAGCGTTCAGTGCCGACGAGCGAGTTGATTTTCGCGCTCACGCGACCGTTAGCGTAAATTATGCTTGACATAATCACCTTGTATTTCGTCAGTAATAATCTGACAAATCAACTTTATGAAAATAAAATCGCCGCGACAGGAGAAGTATAATTTTCTTTCGCTTCTTCAACTACGGATTTGAAAGATAAATCTTTGTCGCAGGTTTTACCGATTAGTTTTACCCCGCCCGTAAAATCTCCCGCTTTATCGGACAGCGAAAGTTTTTTTTCGGAAAATACGGGCATTTTCTCCAACTCGTGCGCGCCGATTTTTCCGTCTCCCGAAAGAACTACGGTATCGCCCGTTTCAGCGTTTTCGCAAAGCAGTTTTTCAACGAAAGCGACGTATTCTTTTTTTCCGAGCGAGCAGAGTTTTTCGTAAACGGAATCGAACGCTTCGTCTACGAGCGCGCGCTTATATTTAAGCGTTATTTTTTTAGTCTCTAACTGCGCGACGATTTTACGTCTTTCCACTATATCCGACGCGTCCCGACGAGTAATATCGGATTGTGTTTTTCCGTATTCTTTAGCCCAGAATTCGGCGGCTTTTTTCTTTTCTTTGGCAAATTCTTTCGCGCCGAGAATAAGTTCTTCCGCCTTGCTTTCCGCGTCTTTTACGATTTTATCGATTATTGCGTCTTTGCCGTCCATCTTAAAAACTCCCGTTACACGGATAAAAGCAAAATGGAAATAACAAGTCCAAGTATGGCGTAAGTTTCAACCATTGCGGGGAAAAGAATAAGTTTACCCGAAAGTTTCTCGTTTTTTGCAACCGCATAAATTCCGCCGACGGCGGTTTTACCCTGGAAAATACCCGAAACGAGTCCCGTGAACGCAAGCGGCATAGCCGCAGCGAAAATTTTCGCGCCCGCAATCGGGTCCATACCTGCTTGAACGCTGCCCATACCGATAATCGCAAGAACGAAACCGTATATACCCTGCGTTGCAGGAAGTACGACCATAATCAAAACCTTACTGAACTTCTTTGAATCTTCGGCAAGGACTCCCGCCGCCGCCGAACCCGTAAAATAAAGCCCTATCGCCGAGCCGCAACCGCAAAGCACCGCGCAAATCGCAAGTCCTAAAACAGCCAACGCTTCTCCCGTCATAAAAATGTCCTCCGTTAAATGATTTTAGTTTTATAATGTTTTAATATCAATAAGTTATCCGCGCTTCAATGCGTAAGATAAACGAATTGCGTGTCCGAACCGAGCGGCGTGAATTTTTCGCCTTCTCCCGTATAAAACTTGGAGAAAAACTCGATATACTGTAATCTGCTGTCGTGGATATATGCGCCCAGAACGCCCATCGCTATATTAAAAGCGTGCCCCACGGCGATAACGAGCGGTCCGGCAACATAACCTACCCCGCCTCCCGTTATAAGATTTCCGCCTATATCGTTAAACGTGGTTGCGATAATCATACCCGACAGCATAAGTCCGAATAGTCTTGCGTAAGAAAGAATATCGCTCATCAGATTGATTATTCCGTAAATCGCGCCGAATCCCTTGCTGACTTTGCCGAACCCTTTCTCATTTCTTCCGGCAGTCAGCGCGGCGATAACGAGCGCGGTAACAAGCATTATCAGCCCAGGCGTAGCCATATCGTCGAAAAATTTCGTTACGTCGGGATTAAGCGCATTAAAACCGTCTTCACTTAAAAGATATCCGAGTATAAAGTTAAAACAGGCGAAAACAAGACCTATAAAGAACAACACCCAGACGAGTCCGTCGAAAATTCCGCCCGCCACGTCTTTGCGTTTGAAACAGTTAATAGCCTTTAAAAAGTAACCCGAGGCAACGTGGAGTATTCCGAGCGCGAGACAGCCGAGCAGAACTTTCATAAGATTGTCCGTGCCGCTTCCGTCGGGAATAGGACTCGGCAAAAGCGATTCGGAAAACATCGGCACGCCGAAGAACGAATTAAATAATAGACCGAATATAACCGTAAACACGCCGCCAATCGCAATAACGTACCAGAGTCTTCTCTGCCCGTTATCGACTTTAATTCTGCAAGCGAGAAAAGTTCCGAGCAGTATCATAAGGATACCATACCCGACGTCCGCCATAATAAGCCCCATAAAAACCATAAAAAAGGCGAATACGGACTTATTAGGGTCAACTTCTCCGTAAGCAGGCACGGAATATAAATCAGTAATAAACTCCGTCTGTTTAACCGCCGCGTTATTTACCGTTAGCGTAGGAACGTTATCCGTTTCATCGGGCTCTGAATATTCTATAAATATCGCCTCCGACACGCTTTTCAGTGCGGCGGTAACCGTTTCTTCCTTTCCTTGCGGCAGATATCCCTCGAGAACGAAAGTTTTGCCCGTATGTCTGAATTTTTCGGCGTCCGTTTTCTTTTCTATGAGATATTTATAATAATCGCAGAAAATTTTAAGCGGTTTGAGATTCTCTGCAGAATCGCATATTTTTTTAGTAATACGGTTGATTTCGTGTTCTTCGGCGTCGATTTGGGATTTTATCCTTGTCTCCGCTTGAACCGCTGTAAAATCACCCGAAAACGGACAAGGCGAATAGCCGTGTTCCGCGAGAATTTTAGCGGCAATTTCCGCATTTTCCCCTTTTAACGCAACCGAACACACGACGCATAAATCCGAGTCGGATACGACTTCTAAGTAAATCCCGTCGTGAACCGAAAAAGCCGTTTTCAGTTCTTCTACAACGGATTTTCTGACAGTGCCTAAAAAAACGGAAGTCAGTTCGGTATCGGCGTAATCGGAAAATTTATCCTTTACTTTCTTATACGGCGCAAGAGCGGAAAGTTCGTTGTTCAGTTTTACGTTTTCAGTTTTGATTTCGGCGAGTTTTTTGCGGTATTCTTCCGTCTCGGAGACGGCTTTCATCAATTTGTAACGTGATTTTTCAATGCCCGTAAACTCGTCGTAAGTAACGAAAAAGTTTTTCATTCCGTCCGCGGTTACGGGGCGAATAAAAATCGTCTTTCCGCGTTCGAACTGTTCTTCGTAAAACTCTATCGCTTTGTATATTCTGTTGTAATCGGTAGTCAGCGCGCTTATTTCTTCGTTTTCGGACACAAGAAAAGTTTCCGCAATCTCTTCAGGTTCGGAAAGTTCTACGCACTCTGTCTTTTGAAGCGCGTTAAGTATTTCGTCCTCGTGAAACGAAAGCCCCACGAGTTTCATTTTGGTCATTAAAGCAATAGCCATGCCGCCCGTCCGATATTCAGCCCGTTATTTTGTCTAAAAGGAATTTTTCCGCTTCCGCTTTTTTTGCATAAGCGGCGTTCACCGTCTGCTTTGCCGCAGATTCTCCGTCGGCAACAATCTTTATATATTCTTCGGCGGCAAGTTTTTCCGCTTCCGCAAGCGCGGCTTTCCTTTTCATTTCAGCGAAAGTTATTGCGTCGGAAGTGATTTTCTCCGCCGCGGATTCTCCGTCGGCTTTTATTTCTTTTGCCTTACGGGCGGCAGATTCCGCTATATCGCCCGCTTTTTTCTCGGCGTCTAATATCGACGAAATAACTTCTATCATAACTAAAACTACCCTTTTTAATTTCCGTTTTATAATAAAAGTATAACAGTTTAAAATGTTTAAGTCAAGGAATCGACTTAACAAATCCGCAAAGTTTGTTTATTGTTTTCACCTTTTCCCACGATTTTATATATAATGTGTTATAGAGAATTTCCCGTAAATATATAATTGCAAAAAAATTTTATTTTTTTTATTTTTTATGCGTAAAACACTTGCAATTTACTGTTAAATTTGGTATATTATATCAGCAATGTGGTTTCGGGAGCATAGCTCAGTTGGGAGAGCATCTGCCTTACAAGCAGGGGGTCATAGGTTCGAGCCCTATTGTTCCCACCAATGCGGGAATGGCTCAGTGGTAGAGCGTCACCTTGCCAAGGTGAACGTCGCGAGTTCGAATCTCGTTTCCCGCTCCAGGTTAGGGCTACAAAAAAGATACAGCCCATAAAAACTCCGATTTTATCGGAGTTTTTTCATATCAAAACGGCGGTAAACTACTATCATTTTTCGTAGATGCCAAAACGCGATTTTCCGTAACCTAACAGATTCGGACTCGAGCAAATCCGCTACAAGCGAGAAAAAATAAAAAAATTACATAAAACTTGACGTATAGCGTAAAAACTATACGTCTTTTTTTATGCCAAAAATCAGGAGGCGGAAAGGAAATGTATTTCAAAAACGAAAAACACAGACAGGCATTCGAAGCCGGAATTAAAAAGGCTAACAAAAAAGACAGAGAAACGCTGTGCCTTATTTATCTTTTATCGGCAGATTCGTGCTTATGGCGCAGGGCGAAACAATCGGCGGGAAACAGAATCATAATGCTGAACAGTATCAGACTGACTAATATATCAGAAGACGGGTACGTTTTTCTCGGCGCGGCGAAAGATATCAAATACGGAACAAAATATCTGACGCTCGGCGATTTAACAGACAGAAACCTTATAACACCGAAAGTATATAAGGTTCTGTGTCAGGCAATGCAACTTCGGCGTTGCGGCATTCTTGCAACGCAAAATTTTCGGGAGATTGAGGAATGAAGCAGATAGAACTTTTATTGCAGAATAAAGGCAGGAATATAAATGTTAAATTCCCTTGCGCCGAATCGGAATATCAGGCGGCGTGCAGAGAATTGGAATTGAAAGACAATTATGCTTTTGTGAGAGACGTAGTTGAGCCGAAGGCATTATCGTTAAAAAAAGACACGTTCGTGAATTTGGACGAGATAAATTATCTTGCAAAAAAAATGGACAGTTTTGATCAGAAAGAACTATTTAGTTTTTTTGCGGCGATTGAGACGGGCGATTACGTTTCAACGA
>CAMEHL010000079.1 GCA_945917475.1 uncultured Clostridia bacterium
GCGGCGAGCGTCGCTCGACAGGCTTTTAACGGCGCACTCCGCGCTCTTATCGTAATATTCCATATAGCAGTTCCACCTTTCTCGTCGTATATACGGCAGACCGTAAAACCGAGCCGCCTTACAGTTAAAAGTATGCAAAGAAAGGGAAATATATGATTGACCGTTGGACAAACGCGAAAAATTATGCTAAACTATTATCGGAATATTTTTCGGAATAAATAATCGAGGTACATTATGGAAGAATTTATCGTAGATATCAAGGGCGTAAAGGCGAATCTCCCCATACTCACTCTGCCGTCGGGCGTTAAGATTGCCTTTTTTAATCTGCACGGCAACCCCGCGCTCACCGAACATTGCGGCAAAGAAATCGCAAAACTCGCAGTCGGGTGCGACGTTCTGATTACCGCCGAATCAAAGGGACTGCAACTTACGCACGTCGCCGCGCGCGAACTCGGCACACCCTATTACGCGGTGGCGAGAAAATCAAAAAAACTGTATATGCAGGACGGTATATCCGTTTCATACGGCGCGTCTATTACCACGGGCAAGGCGCAGGAACTGTTTTTATCCAAGCACGACGTAGACCTTATCAAAGGCAAAAACGTGGGAATAGTGGACGACGTTATTTCTACGGGAGAAAGCCTTAAAGGTTTAGAAGCACTCGTGGAAAAAGCGGGCGGCAAAGTCGTGAAAAAACTGTTCGTTTTAGCGGAAGGCGACGCAAAGGACAGAAAAGACGTAGAGTATCTCGCGACTATTCCCCTGCTGTAACGGCTTACGCAACGATAACGGGCGGCATATTGCGGTTTCTGTTTTTGAGATTAT
This sequence comes from uncultured Clostridia bacterium, assembly GCA_945917475.1. Lineage (GTDB taxonomy): Bacteria > Bacillota > Clostridia > Christensenellales > Borkfalkiaceae > UBA1259. The sequence continues at coordinate 826 of CAMEHL010000079.1, forward strand.
TATTTTACGGTCTTATTATTTTTTAAATCGTAAAGAATTTAAAAAGCAGCCGCCGACGATAAAATCGTCGGCGGCTGCCCAAAGGAAAAAGTTTATTGAGAGTGTGTGATCGTTTTCGGGTAAAGAGTGTTTGTGAAAAGGGATTGCGACTTTATGCGCCCGTCTCTTTTCCGCTCTTTACACTCGTATTATAAAAAACGAAACTTGAAAAATCCTTGAAAAACCTTTAAATTTTAAAAATATTAAAAATTTTTTACGGTCGGTTTTTTTCAAGGCTGTTTCAATGAGTTTAACTTATCCTTAAAACACAGGCGACGCCGCTCTTTAAAATTTATATTATTCAGGTGGTATTATGAACATTTTAATCGCTGACGACGAGCGCGACTTAACCGCCGCGCTGTCGGAAATCTTAAAGAGAAACAACTTCTCCGTTACGGTCGCGAGCGACGGCGAAACGGGGCTCGATTTCGCGCTTTCGGGTATTTTCGATCTTATTATTCTCGACGTGATGATGCCGAAATTAGATGGGTTTTCCCTGCTGAAAATCATACGCGACAAAAAAATCGACGTTCCCGTTTTAATGCTCACCGCAAAAGCGGAGACGGCGAACAAAATAGGCGGTCTGAATCTCGGCGCGGACGACTATATCACCAAACCTTTCGACACCGAAGAACTTTTAGCGAGAATACGCGCGCTTTTGCGCCGCAAAGAAAAATTCACGGGCGACGTCATAAAATTTAACGACATTTATCTCGACCGCGACAGCGCGGAACTCGGCTCGGGCGATAAGAAAATCACGCTCGGCAAAAAAGAATTCCAGATTCTCGAAATGCTCATCTTAAACGCCGGCAAAAACATAGAAAAAGAACGGTTTATCGAAAAAATATGGGGTTACGACACAGACGCGGAATACAACACCATAGAAGTCTACGTTTCTTTTTTAAGGAAAAAACTCGCGGCGGTAAACGCAAAAACGGAGATTAAATCGCTGCGCGGAATAGGCTATACGCTCGGTGAAAAAAATGGTTAAGCGCGCGCAAATACAGTTTATCTGTATCACTATGTCAATACTGCTCGGCGTGTTCGCGTCGATAATCGCCGCGACTTATTACGTCAGCAAACAGGCGTGCCGCACGGGCATTAACGCAAGGCTGTCGAGATTAGAACTGCTTTACACTTCTATCCCCGCGCGCACCGTTGCGACTGAAACGCACGAAGGCGTTATAGTCATAAAACTCAACGACTCCGATTCGCTCGTGGTTCTCGATAAACCCGACGATATTACGGACGAACAGATTGTCTCGCTCGCGGGCAAGGCATTAGAAAACTATCCCGAAATCACGTCGAGTTATTTCGGAAAGGTTTATTACAGGATAAGCGACGTTACGGGCGGTATTCTGTTTGTCGCCGCGGACACCACCGACCTTTTCGCTTCGGTTACGGCAAACACCGTGGGAATTACCGTTTTTCTGCTCGTACTGTATTTAATTCTCGCGGTCGTTGTGTGGGGATTTTCGTTTAAGGTTTTTCAACCCATTAAAATATCGCTTTACAAACAGAAAAAATTCATATCCGACGCCAGCCACGAACTGAAAACGCCCGTCGCCGTTATATCGGCTAATGCGGACGTGCTTAAAAACAAAAGCGAGAGCAACAGATACATAGACAGCATAAAGTCGCAAACCAAACGGCTTAACCTTCTCGTGAACGATATGCTCACTCTCGCCAGAATGGACGAGGCGAGAATTCCGCTCCGAAAAGAGACGTTCAATCTTTCGGACGCGGTAACCGAAACGGTTTTACCGTTCGACGCGGTTGCGTTTGAAAACGGAAAAACTCTGCTTTCGGAAATCGAAACGGGCGTAACCTTATCGGGCGACAGAGAAAGCGTTAAAAAAATCATAAACATTTTAATGGATAACGCAGTCAAATATTCTTCCAAAGGCGGAACGATTAAAGTTACGCTCGAAAAACACGTTCTCACCGTATCCAACTCGGGCAGCGACATAAAGGATATGGATTCTGATAAAGTCTTTGAAAGGTTTTTCCGCGGCGAACAGTCGCGCTCGCGCGAGACGGGCGGGAGCGGACTCGGTCTTTCAATCGCCAAAGGTATTGCGGACACCAACAAGTGGAATATTTCGGCAAAATCCAGATTCAACGAGTCAATGACGATAACCGTAGTTTTTGCAAAGTAACGGAAACGGTTTTCCGTGTTTTTACGCGGAATAACGGTTAAAGCCGTTCACGGTCGGTTACGCATAGTATTATTTTAATACGGGTCGTATAAAAGTCAGACGTTTGAAGATTTTTTAGTACAGTTTATATAGTATATTATATCATCAGCCGCCGCGCAAATCTGCGCGGCGGCTGACTATATATTTGTTTATTTACTTTTACGTTTATAAAAAATCTTTGAATTAAAACGCGCGCGACAAAGCCTTTTCCTTTTGCTTGTAATCGGCGTACGCCTTTGCGTATTCGGCATTTGCGACCGAATATTCTTCTTTTACCGCAACGATGGCGCGCGCGGCTTCACCCACGTCTTTATAAACGCCCGCGCCGACGCCTGCGAATATCGCCGAGCCTAAACACGCCGTCTCGGGTTCTTTCAAAGTCTGAATTTTCCTGCCCGTAACCGCGCTTTTTATCTCGCACCAGAGTTTACTGTTAGAGCCGCCGCCTACGGAACGGATTTCTTTTGCGTTCACTTTAAGATATTCGGCGTATTCTTTAATAAGGTATGCGACCGATTCCATAATTGCGCGTATATAATGACCTTTGCCGTGTTTCAGTTCTATTCCGAAAAACACGCCGCGCGCTTTCGGGTTGTTTTCGGGCATAACAGTTCCGCAAAGGTGCGGCAGGCATATAAGCCCCTCGCAACCCGCGGGAACTGCCGCCGCCCAACCGTTCATCTCGTCGTACCCCGCGTTTTCGCAGAAAGTGCGTTTAAAATATTCGAGCGTCGCGCCGGCTGTCGGCGACCACATAAGCAGACAGTACGAACCCTTTTTAACATAATATGCGGACACTTTCGTTCCCTTTTTATAGGGCGGTATTTTATCGGTAACGGCGCACACCGCGAGCGCAGTCCCCGTAGTTTCGCTCATCGAGTTTTCGTCGGTAATGCCCGCGCCCGTTATTCCCGCAATCTGGTCGAGCGCGGAAGTAACCGTTTTTACGCCCATATATTCGCCTATAAGCGTGCCGCTTTCGCAAAGCGTCGGAAGGTTTTCGCGCGTTATGCCGAGATATCCGAGCATTTCGGGGATATAATCGCCCGTTTTAATATCCATTAAAAGCGACGACGAATACAGCGAACGGGACGCCGCGAATTTACCCGTCAAACGATAGAGAATATAGTCTTCTAAAAGCAGGAATTTATCCGCTTTCTCAAAAACGTCGGGGCGGTTTTCTTTAAGCCAGGCGATTTTTGGCGCGGGGTAACCGGACGGCACTTCCGCCTGCCCCGTAAGATTATAAATTCTTTCAAGCCCGAACTTTTCTTCTATCTCCTTAGCCTGTTTCTCCGCGCGGGTATCGAGCCAACTTATCGCGTTCATAAGCGGCTTTCCGTCGCCGTCCAAAACGATAAGCGTTTCTCCCTGCGTATCCACGGACAAAGCGTCCACGGCGAATTTCGCCGTTATTTTGTCGAATACCGTTTTAAAAGCGGTAAAAAAATCTTCAACGGGAAATTCTATGTAATCTCCGTCTGTGATAAGTTCGTATTTAACGCTCTCCGTTGCAAGTCTTTCCCCATTTTCGTTAAAAAGACAGGCTTTAAGCGAAGTAGTTCCGAAATCGATTCCAAGCAGATTTTTACTCATAGTTCTCCTTTATTTCTTTTATTTTTTACGCCGTTAAGGTTGGTTTTCTTTCTCGTGAATGCAAAGCACAGCAAAAGGAAAAGAAACGTAGCCGCGCTTATGCCCGCAGCACAGCCGTACTGAGCCACCCAGCCTTCCTGCCCCGTGCTGCCCGCGGCGTTTGCGGCGTCTATGATTTTACCCATGACCGTGGGTGCGAGAGCGGCGGAAACGGAAGCCGCGGCGTTTACCATCGCGCTGTAACTGCCCGCGTTGAGTTCCGTTCTCATATCGAAAGTCGCCACGCTCTGAAATCCCGTCAGAACTTTCGTTCCGACTATAAATACCGCAATAAGCAGCATTGCGACTATTATGCCCGCGTCGTAAAAGAACACGAGCGCGAGTGCCGCCGCAAGCGGCACGAAAACGGCAACCACAGCGCTCTTTATATAGTTTTTGCGTTTTTTAGACAGCGAAATCGCGATAAACGGTCCGAAAAACGTCATTATAGGCACGATAAGCGAAATCACTATCGAAACCGAATCGGGCAGATCGTAAACTTCTTTGAAAAAGTTGCCCACCCAGTTGTTAATCGCGTAAAAAAGCGTGGTAACCATAATAGAATATGCGATACTTAAACCATAAAACAAAACTCTCTGCGCGCCGTTTTTAAGCGTGAACAGTCCTTTGTTATACGACAATTCCGATTGTCTGCCCTTACCGTCGCCCGTGGCGTTGACTTTATCGACGCTTTCACAGACGCTCTCGCCGTCGTTAATCGCGCCGTCGGTTATTTCGTCGCCACCTGCGGCGGCTTTCCGTTGTCCGGCAGCGGCGCGGCGGTGTTTACCCGCGTCTGGGAATATTTCGGCGGCTTTTCGGGTAACTATTCCGAAAAACACGACTGCCAACAAAAACAAAACGCCGAAGATTATATAAGGGAGAGTCCAGAGCGACAGAGAAACGAACAATGCGGAAACGCAGTACGCAAGCGTATTGCCGATGGCAAAGCCCGACTGCATAAGCGAGTTGGCGAAGGGGAGCATATCCGAGGGCAGATACAGACTTAAAATATACATACACCCCGCGTAAATGCCCGCCTGAAACACGCCCGAAAACGCAAACAGCACCCAAGCCTGTTTCACGTCGCCTATAAACGCCACGAGTATTCCGCATACCGCCGCAAGCGGCACGGTAATCACGAGATAACGCCTTACATTGATTCTACCCATAAACGGCGCGAGTATCACCTGCACCGCCGCGTAGGTTATAAAGTAATAGGTGTTGCAAAGACTCGCGTTGAATTTATCGGTATGCATTTTATCGATAAACGTAACGAGTTCCGCCGTGAACACGCTTTTTGCGCACATCATAGAAGTGTAAAGAATAAAGCACGCCGCAACGATAAGCCTGTA
>CAMEHL010000080.1 GCA_945917475.1 uncultured Clostridia bacterium
CGAAGGAACGAGCGCGACGATCGCAAGGAATATCGCTCCGAAAAGCGTTATCCTGTTGGAAACTCTGCGGAGATAGTCCGCGGTAGGTTTGCCGGGGCGCGTGCCAGGTATAAACCCGCCGTTACCCTGAATGCTCTTGCTTATGTCGTCGGGATTGAACTGAATCTGGTTATAGAAGTACGCGAAGAATAAAATCAGCACGCACAACACGACCATATACAGCCACGAACCCGTACCCATATTTCTGCCCCACCAGGTATCCGCGGTTTTCACTCCGAAAAGATTCATAATCAGATCGGGGAAACTCAGGATCGCGAACGCGAAGATGAGAGGCATAACGCCCGAAGAATTTACTTTAATGGGGATATGCGTGGACTGACCGCCGTACATTTTTCTGCCTTTAACCTGTTTGGCATACTGAACGGGGATTTTGCGTTCCGCAAGTTCCACGGTAACAATCGCCGCGAAAATAACCAGCGCAGCGATAACGAAACCGACGAGCGACCAAGCCGCACTTGCCGCCTGTTCGGGAACGAACAGGTTTTTAATAAGACCTAAAATGGCGGTGCCTGCGGTCGAAATGATACCTGCGAAGATGAGCATTGATATACCGTTAGACACGCCGTAGTCGGTAATTCTTTCGCCTATCCACATAGTGAGCGACGCGCCCGCGGTATATACGATAACGAGAAACGCGTAACTTAAAAATTTGGTAAAGCCGGTATCACCGAAAATCTGGTCGGCGTGGACGTAACTCTTGAACGCGACGAGAATACCGATAGACTGCGCTATCGCGAGAACGAGAGTTAAAATTCTCGTATAGGTGTTTATTCTGCGTCTGCCTTCTTCGCCCTGTTTGGAAAGTCTTTCAAGCGCGGGAATACCAACCGTTAAAAGTTGTATGATAATCGACGCGTTGATGTACGGGCCGATACCCATAGCGAAGAACGTTCCGTATTGCAACGCACCGCCGGATACCGCGCTCATTAACTGCAAGAAAGTATAATCGCTCATTCCTTCGAAGAGAGAAACTCCCGGAACGGGGATATAACAACCGATTCTGTAAACGAACAGAAGTGCGATGGTTATAAGAATTTTCTTTCTTACTTCCTTGATTTTAAACGCATTTACTATCGTCTGCCACATTTTAACCTCCTTATTATAGGGGAGTTCAGATTTGTTCGGCTTTGCCGCCCGCCTTTTCAATCGCTTCTTTCGCGGAAGCGGAGAAGCAATCGGCTTTGACGGTAAGCGCTTTGTTCAGCGTGCCGTTTCCTAAAACTTTAAGACCTACGCAGCCCTTAACGATTTTGATAAGACCTTTTTCGTTAAGCGCGATGATATCCACGGTAGAGTTTTCTTCAAAAGCGTCTAACACGGACAGGTTAACGATACTGTAAACTTTTCTGAAATGATTGTTGAAGCCGCGTTTGGGGATACGACGGATAAGGGGCATCTGACCGCCTTCGAATCCGGGACGCACACCGCCGCCGCTTCTTGCCCATTGACCTTTATGTCCCTTGCCGCTGGTTTTGCCGAGACCGGAGCCGATACCTCTGCCCAGTCTTTTTGCGGGCGTAACCGCGCCTTCTGCGGGACTTAAATTTCCTAATCTCATTTTATTGCTCCTTTACTTTACGTTTTCGACTTTGAGAAGGTATTTCACCTTTTCAATCATGCCGAGTATACAGGGGTTAGCGTCGTGTATTTTGAAAGAGTTAATCTTTTTAAGCCCTAACGCTTCTACTATTTTTTTATGAGCGGGAAGCGCGGAAATAGTGCTTTTCACGAGCGTAACTTTGATTTTTTCGTTTGCGGTTTTTTTGGTAGCCATTTAAGTATTCTCCTTAACCGTTTATTTCGTCCACAGACTTGCCGCGGATAGCCGCAATCTGTTCGGCGGTTCTCAAAGATCTTAACCCTTCAATCGCCGCTTTTACGCAGTTGATGGGGTTGTTGGTGCCGTGAGATTTGGTTCTGATATTGGAAATGCCTACGGCTTCCATAACCGAACGGACGGGACCGCCCGCTATAACGCCGGTACCTTCTTCGGCGGGCATCATGAGGACGGAACCTCTGCCGAATTTTCCAAGCACTTCGTGGGGAATACTCGTTCCTAAAAGCGAAACGGGAGTCATATTCTTTTTCGCTCTCGCGGTCGCTTTGTCGATTGCTTCGGGAACTTCCGTAGATTTACCCATAGCGCAACCGATTCTGCCCGCGCCGTCGCCTACTACCACGAACGCCGCGAATCTCATGTTTCTACCGCCCTTAACGACTTTGGTAACGCGGTTTATAGCAATCGTCTTTTTGATTAAGCCGTCGTTTTCTTCAGCCCTTTTGGGCGCTCTGTTATTATCTCTTGCCATAATAGAATTCTCCTTGATTTATTAGAATTGAAGACCGCCCTTTCTCGCGCCGTCGGCAAGAGCCGCGACTCTGCCGGTGTAAAGATATCCGCCCCTGTCGAACACGACCGAAGTGATTTTCTTTGCCGCTGCCTTCTTCGCCGCAAGTTCGCCTACGGCGAAAGCCTGCGCCTTCTTGTCCTTGCCGTCCAAAGAACCTTTTATTTCTTTGTCGAGCGTAGACGCCGTAACCAAGGTGTTTCCCTTAACGTCGTCTATTATCTGAACGTAAATATGGTTAAGACTTCTGTACACGGAAAGTCTGGGAGTTTCGGCAGTGCCTTTTATTTTCGCCCTAACTCTCTTATGTCTTTTGAGTCTGTCCTGATTTTTGTTGATTTTGGTTATCATTTAAGTTTCTCCTATAATACTTTTCGCGGTTTAATCCGCACTCGGCAGGAAAATTCTTTTCCCACTAAAAGTCTTTATATTTTAGCCCTTAGAGCCTGCCGCTTTGCCGACCTTTCTTTCGATTACTTCGTCGCTGTAACGGATTCCGTAACCGTGATAGGGTTCGGGTTCTCTTATTCCCCTTACTTTCGCGGCGAACTGACCGACCTTACATTTGTCGATACCGCTTACCACGATTTCGTTCTGCGAAGGACATTCGAGCGCGATGCCCGCTTCTTCCGCAACTTCTACGGGGTGAGAAAATCCGACGTTGAGTACGATTTTGTTGCCCTGTTTGGCGGCTTTCCAACCTACGCCGTTTACGATAAGACTCTTTTTATAGCCTTCCGTAACGCCTTTTACCATACTCGCGGTAAGCGCGCGGTATAAGCCGTGTTTAGCCTTGGTAGGACCTAAATCGTTCGCTCTCGTGAAAGAAACAACGTTTCCTTCAACCTTGGGAGTGATTACGGGGTCGTAAGACTGCGTAAGCGTGCCTTTGGGACCTTTAACCGTAATAACGTTGTCTTTGAGTTCTACGGTTACGCCTGCGGGCAGTATAATGTGTTCGTTGCCTATTCTCGACATAATTTACACCTCCTACCAAACGTAAGCGAGAACTTCGCCGCCCTGATGGGCTTTTTTCGCGTCCTTACCCGTCATAATTCCCTTGGAAGTGGATAAGATTGCGATTCCGAGTCCGCCTAAAACTTCGGGGACTTCGTCCGTTCCCACGTAAACGCGGAGACCGGGTTTGCTGACTCTTTTAAGACCGGTGATAACTTTGTTAGCACCGTCGTATTTAAGCGTGATTTTAATAGTGCCCTGAACGCCTTCTAAAATTTCCACACCGCTGACGTAACCTTCGTCGAGAAGGATTTTAGCGATAGCCTTTTTGGTGTTGGAAGCCGGGATTTCAACCGTTTCGTGCTTCGCGGAAAGAGCGTTCCTGATACGCGTGAGCATATCTGCAATAACGTCTGTCATATTTGTGTCCTCCCTTTTTACCAACTTGCCTTTTTGATTCCGGGAATCTCGCCTTTATAAGCAAGATTTCTGAAACATATACGGCAGACGCCGTATTTGCGGATAACCGCGTGCGGACGGCCGCAGATGGAACATCTCGTATAGGCTCTGGTAGAAAATTTAGCAGGTCTCTGCTGCTTATTTATCATTGATTTTTTAGCCATTTCGTAACTCCTTATTATTACTTATTAGCAAAAGGCATTCCGAGACAAGCGAGCAATTCTCTTGCTTCTTCGTCGGTGTTCGCGGTGGTGGTTATGCAGATATCGAAACCTCTTATCTTTTCCACCTGATCGTAAGTGATTTCGGGGAAGATGAGTTGTTCTTTAACGCCCATCGCGTAGTTTCCTCTGCCGTCGAAAGACTTGGTGGACACGCCGCGGAAGTCTCTCACTCTCGGGAGAGCGACGGATACGAGTTTATCGAAGAACTCGTACATTCTCGTGCCGCGGAGCGTAACTTTCATACCTACGCCCTGTCCTTCTCTGATTTTGAAGTTTGCGACGGATTTTTTAGCCTTTATCATAATGGGTTTCTGACCGGAAATCTGTCTCAATTCTTCTGCGGCGAGTTGAACGCTCTTGCTGTTATCCATAACGTCGCCCAAACCGGAGTTAATCGTTATTTTAACGAGTTTGGGAACCTGGTTAACGTTTTTGTAATTGAACCTTTTGATAAGCGCGGGGACGACGGTCTGGTCGTACAACGCTTTGACTCTGTTCGGAGTTTTAACGTTTGCGGCGGGTTTTGCAGCCGCTTTTTTAGATTCAGCCATTTAATTCACCTCCGTCCTTATTTCGTTTCTGCGGAAGTCGCCGCAGTTTCTTTTTTGGTTTTCTTTTTAGCGGTTTTCTTGACTTCTTTGGCTTCTTTGGTCGCGTCTAATACCGCGCCGCACTTTTTGCATACGCGCGCTTTTTTATCGCCTTCTACCTTATAAGCCACTCTCGTCGCTTTGCCGCAGGCGGGACAAACCACTAAAACGTTAGACGCGTCAATCGCGCCCGACTGGTTCTGTATGGAACTGACTTCCTGCGCGCTTCTCGCTTTCTTATGTTTTTTCTGAACGTTTATTCCGTCGACGACGACTTTGTTTTCCTTAGGCATAGCCACTAAAACCTTAGCGGTTTTGCCGGCGTCTTTACCGGTCAATACGAGTACCGTATCGTTCTTTTTAACTTTCATATTCGTTCTCCTTATAACACTTCGGGGGCTAAGGAGATAATACGCATATAGTCTTTATCTCTTAACTCTCTCGCTATCGGTCCGAAGATACGGGTGCCTCTCGGCTGTTTCTGCGCGTCGATTATAACCGCGGCGTTTTCGTCGAAACGGACGTAAGTCCCGTCGTTTCTTCTGACGCCGGACGTACTTCTGACGATAACCGCCTTAACCACGTCGCCCTTTTTGACCTGACCGCCGGGAATAGCCGTTTTAACGCTTGCCACGATAACGTCGCCAATATTGCCCGTTCTTCTGAAAGAACCGCCCAGCACTTTAATACACATTAACTCTTTCGCGCCGGAGTTGTCCGCCGCTTTTAATCTTGTAAACGGTTGTATCACGTTGAGCCTCCTTATTTAGCCTTTTCGACGATTTCGGCGACTCTCCAGTTTTTGTCTTTGGAGAGTTTTCTCGTTTCCACGATAAGAACCTTATCGCCTACTCCGCAAGCGTTCGCTTCGTCGTGGGCTTTGAACTTATGAGTCTTTTTAACAGTTTTCTTATAGAGCGGGTGTTTGAATCTTTCTTCGATGGCAACGACTACCGTTTTATCCATCTTGTCGGAAACGACGACGCCGACTCTCTCTTTTCTTAAATTTCTTTCCATAATTACGCTCCTACGCCTTCGCCGCGATTTCTCTTTCTCTCAAAATGGTCATAACTTTCGCTATGTCC
>CAMEHL010000081.1 GCA_945917475.1 uncultured Clostridia bacterium
ACGGGCGTCTGCGCGATAAGTTCTTCGGGAAGATAATAATCGAAATCACTCGTTTTCATTTTCGGTCTCGTAAAAAGAAAGTTGTTCGGCTCTGCCCGCGGGCTGTTTAAGCCCTATATGGTCGTAGCCTTTTTTAAGAAGCACTCTGCCGCGCGGCGTTCTCGCGATAAAGCCGAGTTGCAGAAGATAAGGTTCGTAAACGTCTTCAATCGTACCCGCGTCTTCGTTGACGGTCGCCGCCACGGTATCGAGTCCGCAAGGTCCGCCGCCGAATTTTTCCGCCATAGAACGGAGCAGGCGTATGTCGGTCGAATCGAGTCCGAGTTCGTCTATTTCCATCATTTTAAGCGCGTTTTTCGCGTCGGAAAGTTCAATCGCGTCGTGATTTTTGACCACCGAATAATCGCGCACGCGCTTAAGCAGCCTGTTCGCGATACGCGGCGTGCCGCGGCTGCGCTTTGCGATTTCACGCGCGGCGAGCGGTTCTATTGCCGTTTTAAGCATATCCGCCGCACGAGTTACTATTTCGGTAAGTTCGTTCTCGTTATACGTTTCGAGACGGCATATCAGCCCGAACCTGTCGCGCAGCGGCGAAGAAAGCATTCCCGCACGCGTGGTCGCGCCGATAAGCGTGAATCTGGGCAAGGGCAACTGCACGTTTTTGGCGGACGGACCTTTGCCCAGAATAAAGTCGAGCGTAAAGTCTTCCATAGCGGGGTACAGAATTTCTTCTACGTTATGGTTAAGGCGGTGAATCTCGTCTATAAACAGCACGTCTTTCTCGTTAAGGTTAGTAAGAATAGCCGCAAGGTCGCCCGCGCGCTCTATGGCGGGGCCGCTCGTTACTTTAAGTTGCGTTCCCATCTCGTTCGCGATAATATGCGCGAGCGTGGTTTTTCCGAGCCCCGCAGGTCCGTATAAAAGAACGTGGTCGAGCGCGTCGTCCCGCTTTTTTGCGGCGGCAATAGAAATAGCCACGTTGTCCTTAACCTTTTCCTGCCCTACGTAGCCGTCCATAGACTTAGGTCTTAAAACGTTCTCTATCTCCGTTTCCGTCTCCGCGCAGGTACTCGTAACAAGTCTTTCTTCGTCTTCCATTTTACCACCTATTTAATGTTTTTAAGCGCGAACGCAAGCAATTTTTCGAGTTCGGTTATACCCTGCTCTTTGGCTTTCGAGATTGCCTTTTCACATTCCGCGCGGGTAAACCCTAAACTCATAAGCGCGATAACCGCGTCCTCGTCGTCCTGCGAGACGGCAACTTTCGCCGCAACCGAAGAAGAGCCGCTTTCCGAGACGTCCGAACCGCCCACCTTTTCGCGCAGTTCGAGAATAATGCGCTCCGCCGTCTTTTTGCCCAATCCCTTGACGGCAGAAAGCCCCTTGACGTCGCTCGTAGCGATTTTTAGCGCAAGGTCTTTCAAGTTCATATTAGAAAGCACGCTTATCCCCATTTTAGGTCCTACGCCCGAAACGGAGATGAGTTTTAAAAACATATTCTTTTCTTCCGCGCTTATAAAACCGTAAAGGGAAATGCCGTCTTCTTTGACAGCCGTATAAGTGTATACTTCGCCGCCGTTATGCGCGAGAATTTCCGCGTAAACGGACGCCGAACAGGTTATCTCGTATCCTATCCCGCCGTTTTCGAGAAGCACCGTGCCTTCGTATGCCGATAACAGTTTGCCTTTAACGTAACCTATCATAAAAAACCTTATTATTGAAAAATTTTCCGCGCGCACGAAAGGCGCGCCGCCCTTACCGCTTATCCGCGGAAAAAGCGCAAATACACCGCCGCCTTACGCGCGTAATACCTAAATTTTAAACCGCATGTTCACACCCTGAACAGTCCGCCGAGTTTATTGGTCTGCGCGTGGCACAGCGCGACGGCGAGCGCGTCCGCAGCGTCGTCGGGCTTGGGAACGGCTTTAAGCCCCAGAAAGGTTTTCACCATCTGTTGAATCTGATTTTTGTCCGCGCGGCCGTAACCGGTAAGAGCCTGTTTAATCTGCAAGGGCGTGTACTCGAAAATTCTGCCGCATTCTTTGGTCGCGGTAAGAAGCGTAACGCCGCGCGAGTGCGCGACCGCGATACCCGTTTTGACGTTTTTTGCGAAAAACAGTTCTTCGATGGCAATTTCGTCCGGTCTGAACTTATCTATAATCTGCTTAACGCCTTTTTCAATCATAATGAGTCTGTCGGGCAGATTTTTGTCTTTGGGGGTTAAAACCACGCCGTAATCGACCATTTCGGGCTTACGTTTATCGTCCTTTCGTATCACGCCGTAACCGAGCGTGGCGAGCCCCGGGTCGAATCCAACTATAATCATAATATCATTGTACTGTAATTTATAAAAAAAGTCAATGAAAAGGCGGTTATAACCCCCTTTCCGCGCGGAAAAAATACCGTGCGCTCCGTTTTTACTCTTGACAGCCTCGCGGTTCTGTGCTAAAATAATAAAGTAGCTGAAATTAATAGTAAGGGGCTTTTTCCTTTTTTTTATCGATCTTTTAAGCGGAACGCCAAAATCAACGGTGTTACGTTCTTTCACGATTGTTCCGGTAAAAGATTTTTAATCCTTACTAGACGATTTCAGCTACATATTTTGTGAAGTACGTACTCGTACGCCGCTTTTTCAGCGGCGTTTTATTTTTTAGGCATAAACGGAGCAAACTGCGGCGGAGCGGCGAATGTTTTTCGCCGCTCCGCCGCAGTTTACCTTTTATGAACGCATTGCCTAATAACACGTTAATAACGGACGATATCGATAATCAGACGAGATTTTCGGGGTTTAAGCATAACAGGTCGTCTACCACGAAACGCCCGTCCTTTCTTATCAGTTCGCCGTCCATATATATCTCGCCGCCGCCGTATTCCTTGGTCTGCACAAGCACAAGATCCCAATGAATAGCGGATATGTTGCCGTTATAGCAATCGTCGTAACAGCAACCGGGCGTAAAATGGATAGAACCCGAAATCTTCTCGTCGAACAAAATGTCGCCCATCGGGTTTTTGATATACGGGTTAAGCCCGAAAGAGAATTCTCCGACGTAGCGCGCGCCTTCGTCCGTATCGAAAACGGCGTTGATTTTTTTCTCGTCGTTGCCCGTGGCTTTCACTATTTTACCGTCCTTAAACGTCAGCGAAACGTTCTCGTACTTAAACCCGCCCTGAACAGACGGCGCGTTATAAGTAATAACGCCGTTCACGCTGTCTTTTACGGGCGCGGTGTAAATCTCGCCGTCTGGAATATTGCGTTCGCCCGAACACTTTTTGCTGCCTATGCCTTTAACCGAAAAGGAAAGGTCCGTACCCGGCGAAACTATGCGGATTTTGTCCGCCTTGTCAAGCCGCGCTTTCAGAGCGTCCATCGCCCTGTCCATTTTAGAATAATCGAGATTGCAGACTTTGAAATAAAAGTCTTCAAACGCGTCCGTACTCATACCCGCCGCGCCCGCCATGCCTTCGTTCGGGTAGCGCAGAATAACCCATTTGGTGCGCTTGACGCGCAGTTCGTGATGAACGGGGTGCGAATAGAACTCGCTCTCTATCTGAAGATTGCGTTCGGGAACGTCGGAATTTTCCACGGCGTTGTTGCCGCCGCGTATACCTATATACGCGTCCATTTCTTTCATTCTCGCGCCGTCGAACTTTGCGCGCAGTTTTGCAAGTTCTTCCGTCTCGCCGAGCAGAAGTTCGCGCGAGACGCGGTTATCGAACATTTCCACGAACGGATACGCTCCGACCTTATACACTTCTTTAATCAGGGCGTTTACGAGCATATAGTCCACGCCTTTCGCTTCTATGAGAATTTTCTCGCCCTTTTTAAGGTCGCACGAATAATTGACGAGATTTTTCGCCAGAAGATTTATTCTGTTATCCTGCATAATACTCTCCCTAAAAATAAAATACACGGCGGAACGGGCAGAATTGCAGCGCGCCTTTAAATCGCACGGCCGCGGCAAAAAGCGCGAAAGCCGCAAAAGCCATTCCGTCAACGCATATTGTACAACTTTTTAACGATTTTATAAAGTATTTTCGTTAAAAAAAGAAAAATATTTGCAAAAGCACGAAAAAAAGTATATAATAGTTTGTAGCGTACGGAAAACGGGCGTAACTCGCCGTAGTGCGCGATACCGACAAATCAGAAAAAATTTTATGGAGGATGCATTTATGGCATTAGTAACTTCAAAGAAGATGTTCGAACAAGCCTACAAAAACGGCTACGCTATCGGCGCGTTCAACGTCAACAATATGGAAATCGTTCAGGGCATTACGGAAGCGTGCAAAGAAGAAAACGCCCCCGTCATTTTACAGGTGTCCAAGGGCGCGAGAGCATACGCTAACCACACTTATCTCGTTAAACTCGTAGAAGCGGCGGTTATCGAATGCCCCAATATCCCCATCGTTTTACATCTCGACCACGGTCCCGATTTCGAAACGTGCAAATCCTGCATAGACGGCGGATTTACTTCGGTTATGATAGACGGCTCCGCGCTTTCTTTCAAAGATAACATAGAAGTAACCAGAAAAGTCGTCGAATACGCTCACGACCACGGCGTTGTTGTAGAAGGCGAACTCGGCACGCTCGCGGGTATCGAAGACGAAGTAAGCCACGCTGTCGGTTCTTACACCCGCCCCGAAGAAGTCGAAGAATTCGTATCCAAAACGGGCGTCGATTCGCTCGCAATCGCTATCGGCACCAGCCACGGCGCGTACAAATTCAAACCCGACCAGTGCACCAGAAACGCGGACGGAATTTTAGTACCCCCGCCCCTGCGCTTCGACATACTTAAAGAAGTTGCGAGACGTCTGCCCAACTTCCCGATTGTTCTGCACGGTTCTTCTTCCGTTCCCCAGAACTACGTTAAAATGATAAACGAAAACGGCGGCAATATGCCCGACGCGGTGGGCGTTCCCGAAGAACAACTGCGCGAAGCGGCTAAACTCCCCGTCTGCAAAATCAATATCGATTCCGATTTGAGACTCGCCATGACGGGAACGATTCGTCAGTTCTTCAACGAAAAACCCGAAAAATTCGACCCCAGAGAATATCTCAAACCCGCGAGAGCGAACATAAAAGAACTCGTTCGTCATAAACTGCGCGACGTTTTGGGTTGCGCCGGCAAAGCGGACGAATGCAAATAAGCATTTGCTCTTTACCGTAAAACGGCGGCGCGAAATTTTTATTCGTAAATTTTAACCGTAAGTCGCAAACTTACGGCGTCGGCGGCAATGCGGGAAAACATGATAAAAATAACCGAAAGCAGGCTCAAAGAGCCTGCTTTTCTTTTCCTGAATATTATTTTTTTTATCTTTTCCTGAATACTATTTTTTATCCGTGCATTATAAAACGGCTTTAAACGGTTTTTACGGTGCGGCTTATTCGCCCTTAAACGGCTCTCCGCCTTTTACTGCGGATATCGACAACAGATATTACCATTTAATCGGGCATAGCGGCGCGTTCGCCGTCTTCTTTGCCGTCTTTTCCGCTTTCTTTTTCGTCAACGTTTTCTTTATCGTTTGCGTTACCGCTTTCTTTACCGTTGAATTTATCCTTTTCTCCCGATTCGCCGCTATCCGTGGTTACAAACGGTTTTACGGGTTCGGTAACCCCGAGGTATATTTTAGCGTGAATTATGCGGAGCAGCGGCGGAATAAACGCCAGCGAACTCAGCACGAACACCACGGCAAGAATG
>CAMEHL010000082.1 GCA_945917475.1 uncultured Clostridia bacterium
CTTTTGTGGATAAGAAAAGCACACTACGCTTCGCAATTACGAAGTATAGTGTGCTATACTTTTATTTCTGGCTAATAACCCCTATGAAAACTGCGCTTTTGCAGCGCCTGCGCTTTGTGTTTTAAATTAAGTTTAGCGTAATAATTATCCTAAAACCGTGATTATTTGATTACTCTCACCTTTATAACGCCGTCTATTCCTTTTATTTCTTTCGCTACGCTGTCTGATATGTCCGCGTCCGCGTCTATCATAGTCGCCGCAAAGTTGCCTTTGGACTGGTTTGACAGGTGCGCTATATTCACGCCCGCGTTGCCGACCGTTCCCGTGATTTTAGAAAGAATGTTCGCCACGTTTTTATGAAGAACCAAAAGCCTGCAAGGCGTAGTTCTCGGCATAGAACAAGCGGGGTAGTTCACGGAATTGACGATATTGCCGTTTTCGATATAGTCGATAAGTTGTTTAGCCGCCATTTCAGCGCAGTTGTCTTCCGCTTCGGTGGTGCTTGCGCCGATATGCGGCGTGCATATTATATTTTTAACGCCGATAAGTTCTTCCGCGGGGAAGTCGGTTATATATCTCGCGACTTTGCCGCTTTCCGTCGCCTTTATTATATCCGCGTTGTCTACGAGTTCGCCGCGCGCGCAGTTGATTATCGTAACGCCGTCTTTCATCTTGCGGATAACGCCCGCGTTGATTAAGCCCTTATTCTGGCTCGCGATATAGGGGATATGAATAGTGATAAAGTCGCTGTTTTTAATCACGTCGTCTAACTCTCTGACTACGTTTACGTGTCTCGAAAGTTTAAGCGCGGCGTTCACGGATAAGAACGGATCGTAACCTAAAACGTTCATACCGAGTCCCAGAGCGCAGTTCGCGACCTGCGCGCCGATTGCCCCGAGACCTATCACGCCGAACGTTTTTCCAGCAATTTCGCTCCCGACGAACTGCGATTTGCCTTTTTCGACGAGTTTGGGCGTTTCTTCGCCATTGCCTTTAAGTGTGTCCACCCATTTTATCGCGTCGCCTATATTTCTCGCACCCATAATAAGCGCGGCGACCACGAGTTCTTTTACGGCATTTGCGTTCGCACCCGGGGTGTTGAACACGACGACGCCCTTTTCGGCGTATTCGTCTACGGGAATGTTGTTCACACCCGCACCCGCTCTCGCCACCGCTATCGTTTCGGGGCAAAGGGGATAGCCTTGCATTTTGAACGAACGCAGAATTATGCCGACGGGCTTTTCCGCGTCGCTCGCCACGTTATAGGTGGTATCGAACACGTCGTTTATAACGGGACTGATGGAATTTAACGTCAATATGTTTTTCATCACGCGTTCTCCTTTTCGAATTTCTTCATAAAGGTTATAAGCGCTTTAACGCCTTCAACGGGCATAGCGTTATAAATGGAAGCGCGCATACCGCCGACGAGTCTGTGCCCTTTTATCGAAACGATACCGTTTTCCGCGGCTTCTTTTACGAATTTAGCGTTCAGTTCATCGTTCGGGCAAACGAAAGGAACGTTCATCAAAGAACGGTCTTTCCGTGCGACGTTGTTTTTATAGAGTTTTGAATTGTCTATAAAATCGTAGAGCATTGCGGCTTTTTCTTCGTTGATTTTCTGAATTGCCGGAACGCCGCCGAGTTTTTTCAGCCATCTGAACACAAGCATCGCCATATAAATTGCAAAGCAGGGCGGCGTGTTGTATAAACTGTCGTTTTTATCCTGAACGGCATAATTAAGCATAGTCGGGCATACGGGCAGAGCGTTGCCTATAAGGTCGCGCTTTACGATGACTATCGTAAGCCCCGCGGGGGCGATATTCTTTTGCGCGCCCGCATATATAAGACCGAATTTCTTGACGTCTATTTCTTCCGATAAGATACAGGAACTCGCGTCCGTTACGAGCGTCGCTTCCGTCTCGGGAAGTTCGGTGTAGCGCGTTCCGAAAATAGTGTTGTTATAGGTGGTGTGAACGTAATCTATTCCGTCGCGGAATTTTACATTCTTCATATCGGGGATAAAGGTATAGCCCGCGTCTTTACTCGACGCCGCCACCGCCATATCGCCGTATTTTAAGCCTTCTTCGTAGGCTTTGTTGGCAAAATTGCCCGTTACGATATAGTCCGCTTTGCCTTTTTTCAAAAGGTTAAGGGGGACTGCCGCAAACTGCTGCGACGCGCCGCCCTGAACGAACAGTACCGCATAATCGTCGGGAATATGCATAAGTTCGCGGAGAAGCGCGTTCGCTTCCGCATTGACCGCCATAAAAGGCTTACTGCGGTGGCTCATCTCCGTAATGCTCATACCCGTGCCCTGATAGTCGAGAAAGTCTTTCTTTGCTTCTTCGAGAACGGGAAGAGGCAAGGTGGAAGGACCTGCTGCAAAGTTATAAACCCGCATTTTTGTTACTCCTTTTAAATAGATATTATCGGTGCGGAATTTCCGCATATTGTATTATACTATTATACGACTTTTTTTTCAACTGATTTTAGCCGTATTCGCTATTTTATTTTGCGCCGCATTCAATACGGTTTACTTTTTCCTGAAAAAATGGTAAAATATGATTAAGCGTTAAAAAGACTTGTTGCGGCGGACTGTCCGCCGTTTGCGGCGCAGGCGCGCCGCGTATAACGCCTTCGGGCGGAAAATTTATATAAACGGTGTATAAAATAAACTTTATACGGGCGTTTACAGACTATTTTATTTTAAGGAGACCGATTTGAAACAGAGCAAAAAAGATTTTAACAACGCAAAAGACAAGGCGGCGGACGGTGCGGATTTATCCCGTGCGAAAAAGAAAGGCGCGGCGGTAAAAACGGAAAGCGTTTCAGGCTTAAACGCCGCTAAACCTGCCGAAAAAGCAAAGACGAACAAAAAACAGAACGGCAAGGCGGACAAAACGCTTAAAGTGAGATTTCTGGGCGGCGTGGGCGAAATAGGCAAAAACATGACCGCGCTCGAATACGGCAAAGACATTATCGTAATCGACGCCGGGCTTACTTTCCCGGGAGAGAATATGCCGGGCGTAGACCTTGTTATCCCCGACGTATCCTATCTCGTGCAGAACAAAAGCCGCGTGCGCGGCATCGTCATCACGCACGGACACGAAGACCATATCGGCGGTATTCCGTACATCTTAAAAGAACTCGACGTGCCCGTGTTCGGGACAAAACTCACGCTTACGCTTATCGAGAATAAACTCAGAGAGCAGCGGATAGAGCGCGCATCGCTCAACTGCGTAAAGCCGGGCAGCGTGATTAAACTCGGCTGTTTTTCGGTGGAATTCATCAACGTGAACCACTCTATCGCGGGGGCGGTCGCGCTCGCCGTAACCACGCCCGCGGGCGTAGTGTTCCACACGGGCGACTTCAAAATAGACTATACCCCCGTGAACGGCGAAACCACGGACCTTACGCGTATCGCAGAACTCGGTAAAAAGGGCGTTCTTCTAATGATGGCGGATTCCACCAACATAGAGATTGAAGGCAATACCATGAGCGAGTCGGTCGTGAAAGACACGCTCGATCACGTTTTCAACGACAACGCCGGGCGCAGGCTTATAATAGCGACGTTCGCTTCTAACGTGCATAGGTTGCAGCAGATTTTAGATCTTGCCGTCAAATACAAGCGGAAGGTCGCCTTTTCGGGCAGAAGTATGATAAATATCGCGGACGCCGCCAACAAGATAGGCGAACTTTCCATACCTGACAAACTTATCGTGGACGTGGAAAAATGCAGGAATTTTAAAGACGGCGAAATCGTAATCGTTTCTACCGGCACGCAGGGCGAACCCATGAGCGCGCTTACGCGTATGGCGAGCGGAGAATTCAACAAAGTTACGATAGGCGAAAACGACACGGTCGTCATTTCCGCGTCGGTTATTCCCGGCAACGAAAAAATGATTTACGGCGTTATTAACAACCTGTACAGGCTGGGCGCGGAAGTAATTTACGAGAGTTTAGAACCTATTCACGTTTCGGGGCATGCTTGCAGGGGAGAACTGCGTATTCTCCACTCTCTCGTAAAACCGAGATTTTTTATCCCCGTTCACGGCGAATACAGACACCTTAAAAAGCACGCGCAACTCGCCGCGAGTATCGGCATGCGCGAAAGCAATATCTTAATCGCCGATATAGGCGACACCGTTTTAATCGACGGCAAAGATATGAAGTTCGGCGAAAAATTCCCGTCGGGTTCGCGGTTCGTGGACGGCGTGGGAATAGACGGGGCGGACAGTTTCGTTCTGCGCGACAGAATACATTTATCCGAAGACGGGCTTGTCGTCGCGGTCGTCGCGGTGGACGAGTATTCCGCGAAACTTTCTTCGCTCGAAATTGTCGGCAAAGGTCTCGTCCTTACCGAAGAAATGATAAACGGCGCGAAAGCCAACCTTTTGAACACCCTTAACCAGACGGATATGCGAAAGGTGCGCGACGAGACCGAACTTTCCGCAATAATCAGACGAAGCATCAAAAACTATATCTTTAAAGTTACCAAGAAAAACCCGATGCTTATTCCCGTCGTTATGGTAGTATAGCGACAGGTTATGGTTGACGGAACTAAAAACGCGAGTATAAATCAGATAAAAATTCTGCGAACGCAGGCGCGAGCCGCGGGCAATCCCGTCCTGCGCGACGGCACGTTCGATTTTCTCGTAAGTCTCGCCGAAAAAAAACGCCCGCGCAAAATTCTCGAAGTGGGCGTGAACGTGGGACTGACAGGCGCGGCGTTGCTGCTCGTCTGTCCCGATTCCGCGCTTACGGGCATAGAAATAAGCGAAAGCCTTTCCGCCGCGGCGAAAGAGAATTACAAGCGTTTCGGCGTGGATTCCCGCGCGAAGATTTTTACGGGCGACGCGTCCGCCATTATACCCGTTCTCACGGGCAAATACGACCTTATATTTCTCGACGGACCGAAAGGGCATTATTACGAATACCTGCCCTATCTGAAAGACGCGCTTAACGTCGGCGGCGTGCTTTTTGCCGACGACGTGGCGTTTCACGGTTATATCAAGGGCGACGCGCCGAGAAAACATTCGACCATAAAACGGAGTATCGAAAACTACCTTTCGGCGGTTACGCGGGACAAAGACTTTTTAACGCGCGTTTACGATACGGAAGACGGGTTCTGCGTTTCGGAAAAACTCGACGGAAGTAACCGCGGGAATACATAGCCGACAGGCAAAGCCGCGGTTGCGGCAAAGACGAAAACGGATACCGATTTTAATTAAAAACGATTCACGGATTTTTATATGAAAAAAGTGGAACTTCTCGCCCCCGCGGGAGATATGAGCAAACTTAAAACCGCCGCGTATTTCGGCGCGGACGCCGCGTACGTAGGCGGTAAAGAACTGTCTCTCCGCGCGCTCGCGGGGAATTTTTCCGACGACGAAATAATAAAGGCGGCGGAGTATTTTCACGCGCTCGGCAAAAAGGTTTACGTTACCGTAAATATCTTCGCAAAAAACTCCGACTTAAAAAACGCGGAAAAGTTTTTCCGTTTTTTATCCGTCGCGGGCGTAGACGGGGCAATCGTTTCAGACCCCGGGCTTATCTGCTGCGCGAAACAAGTCGCGCCCGACCTTAATATAAACCTTTCCACTCAGGCGAACACGCTGAACTATAAGTCCGCGGAATTCTGGCATAAGC
>CAMEHL010000083.1 GCA_945917475.1 uncultured Clostridia bacterium
CGGCGATAACCTGCGCCGCGGGCTGTCTTATAGCGGGGCTGTTGACTTTCGGCGATATTTTTAACGCCGTCGATTTCAACGTCATCTTGATGCTGCTCGGTATTATGATTACCGTCGGGATTTTCACCGATTCGGGTATGCCTAATAAACTCGCCGACAGTCTTATAAAAAAAGTGCCGAACGCCGTCATAGCGTTCGTGCTGCTTGCGGTATTAAGCGGAGTGGTTTCGGCGTTTATCGACAACGTGGCAACCGTGCTTATGATTGCGCCAATCGGTATCGCCGTCGCGAAAAAAGCGGACGTGTCGCCTATTCCCGTGATTATAGCCGTTGCGGTGTCGTCTAACCTGCAAGGCGCGGCGACGCTCGTGGGGGATACAACGTCCATAATGCTCGGCAGTTACGCGAATATGAGTTTTCTCGATTTCTTCTTTTTAGACGGGAAACTTTCCATTTTCTGGGCGGTGGAACTCGGCGCGTTGCTTACCGTGCCTATACTGTTCTTCATTTTCAGAAAGAACAAAAGCAAAATAAGTTTTCAGGGCGAACCCGTAAAAGTTAAATCGCTTTTCCCGACACTTCTTCTCGGACTCAATATCGCGCTTTTAATCGCGTTTTCGTTCGTGCCGAATAAAATCGACCTGACTAACGGCATAATCTGCATATCAATCGCCGCCGTGGGGCTTATATGGTTCGTTATAAAAAACAAAAAGTCCGCGCTTAAAACGGTGTACGAATCGGTGGACTATATGACCGTGTTCTTTCTTCTGTTCCTTTTCGTGGTGATTGCCGCCGTGGAAAGAGTGGGCATAATCAAGGATATAAGCGACATTTTCGCGAAAGTGGGCGGAAATAACGTGTTCTTGCTGTATACTCTTATCGTATTCGGCTCAGTTCTGTTCTCCGCGGTTATTGACAATATTCCGTACGTCGCCACGATGCTGCCCGTTATCGAAGGGCTTACCGCAAGCCTTGCGGGCGTGTCGCCCTATCTATTATACTTCGGTCTGCTTTGCGGCGCAACTCTCGGCGGAAATCTCACGCCCGTGGGTGCGTCCGCCAACGTCGTCGGCATAGGAATCTTGCAGAAAGAAGGGTATAAGGTCAAAAACTCAGACTTCTTTAAAATCGGTATTCCGTTTACGCTCGTCGCCGTTCTGGGCGGTTACGCGCTTACCTGGTTCGTGTGGGGTATGTAAACATACCGTTCCGCGCTGCTCGTTTATCGGATAATTCCGAAAGCACCTGCTAATTCTGAGAGATTTTGCTGATTCTTAAAGTTTTTGCTGATTCTTAAAGTTCTTACTAATTATAAAAGCCCCTGCGTGCAACCGCAAAAACACGGTCGCGCGCAGGGGCTTTATTGTTGAATATCGTCCGTAGTTATACGTTTGTTTTATCCGTAAGGCTTAACGGTATCGGTATGGCGGTTTTGTCAGAATTCTTTTATGCACTTTCTCGGGCATTTCGCCACGCACGTCTTACAGCCCGAACATCTGGAATAGTCTATAACGGGCAAATTGTTTTCGATTACGATTGCCTGCTCCGGACAGAATTTAGCGCAGATTCCGCAACCGATACAACCCGATTTGCAGGCGTTCATAACGTCTTTACCCTTGCATTGCGAAGAACAGGCAACGTAAATTTTTGCGGAATATGGAACGAGTTCGATTAACTTTTTAGGACACGTCTTTACGCATACGCCGCACGCTTCGCATAGCGCGTCGTCTATTTTCGCCACGCCGTTGCCGCCGATACCGAGCGCGTCGTATGCGCAGTTCGCTACGCACGTTCCGCCGCCGATACAGCCGAATGAGCAATCCTTTCTTCCGCCCATAAAAACGGACTGAACGGTACAACTCTCCGCCCCGACGTATTCGTATTTATCCGAGCAAGCGTTGCCGCCCGAACAATGTACGACGGCTTTTTTCTTTTCTTCGGAATAGGGAATACCCATAATTACCGCGATTTTGCGTTTATTTTCCGCGGACGTAGGCCCGCAGGAAGAGATATCCGCCTTGCCTTCCGCGAGCGCTTTCGCAAAATCCGAACAGCCCGCGTAGCCGCAGCCGCCGCAGTTCGCCCCCGCGAGATTTTCTTGTATTGCCGATTGTTTTTTGTCTACGGGCACGGCGCACAGTTTAGAGACGAGCACTATAAATGCGGCAAACACGACGGAAATCGCGGCGACGAGCGCAAGCACTATAAAAAGTTTATTAACGTCTACCGACGCCATTAACAAATATTGCATAATTATCTCCTTAAATCAACGCGAAAACGTAAAACGCCATTGCGATAAAGCACGCGGTAATCATAGCGATGGGAAAGCCTTTCAGACTTTTCGCGATATTAAGCCGCGCTATTTTCTCGCGCATACCGCTCATAATCACTATGGCGACGGTAAATCCCACTCCCGCGAACAGTCCGTAAAGCACGGCGTAACCTATATTCATAGAGCCTGCCGCAATGCCGATAAGCGAAGCAATCTGGCTGGTGTCGATTACGAGTTCTGCAACGCCTAAAACCGCGCAGTTGGTGGTGATAAGCGGCAGGTAAATACCCATCGCGTTGTAGAGAGTGGGCGAGAATCTTTTAAGAGCCATCTCTATCATCTGCACTATCGCCGCGATTATGAATATAAAAACGATTATTTCCATAAATTCGATTTTAAGCGGCACTAAAACGTAAGTGTATATGGGGTAAGTGATAAGACAGGTAAGCGTCATTACGAACGTTACCGCAAGCCCCATACCGAACGCCGATTTGCAGTCTTTGCTGACGCCTAAAAAGGGGCATATCCCTAAAAACTGCACCACGACGAAGTTGTTTATGAATACCGCGGATACGACTATCATTATAAATTGAGCCATATTATTTTATCTCCGTTTCAGTTTTTTCGCCGTCCGACGCTTTTTTGTCCGCGCCGTTCGCAGCCTTTTTAACGCCTTCTTTAACGTCGCCGCACGCCGCGCATTCTACCGGACGGGCTTCCGCGCAGCAGTCGGAAATGAGTTCCGCGGCGAACGCCGCCTTATATTCGGCAGCCCTTTTCTTTTTAGCGACCGCGTTAGAAAGGGCGTTGAATGCCGCTATAAACAGTGCGTACGTAAAGAACGCGCCCGCGCTCGAACCGAAAAAGTCGATTGAAAAGTTCCACAGTTTAAAGCCGAAGATTTTACCGCTCCCGAGAATTTCGCGGAACGCGCCCATAAGCGTTAAGGCGGCGGTAAAGCCGAGCCCGGTGAACAGCCCGTCGCAAGCGGACGCAAAAATGCCGTTCTTGCTTGCGAAACTTTCCGCACGCGCTAAAATTATACAGTTGACGACGATAAGCGGGAGATAAAGTCCCAGCGATTCGTAAAGTTCCGGCATAGCGTAATCGAGCGCGAGCCTAACAATCGTAACGAAAGTTGCTATAATCAGCACGAACGCGGGTATACGCACCTTATCGGGTATTACCTTGCGCAAAAGCGAGATTATTACGTTGCTGCATATAAGAACGAACGTAACCGCAAGTCCCATACCTATGCCGTTAAACGCCATCGTCGTAAGCGCGAGCGTGGGGCAGGTGCCGAGAACGAGTTTCAACGTCGGGTTAGAAGACAACAGTCCGTCTTTCGCTATCTTTTTTACGTTTGTTTTCATCGTTATTCACCCGCCTTTTCGTTTAAGTATTTCACGACGCAGTTTACGGCGTTCACGCCCGCGGTGGCGGATCTCGTCGCGCCCGTTACGGGGTTAGAGTTTTCGCCGCCCGCGTCCACGGTGTAATAGGTGTCGGTAACGTCTTTTAAGAAACCGTCGTAATACGCCTTGTCGAGTTTGCTCATTAAAGTCTGTTTATCATAACTTTCGAGTATTACTTTGTCAATCTTATAGCCGTCGCCGTCTTTAACCGTCTTCACCCATAACGTAACGGTGCCGTTTTTATAGCCGTTATAGCCCGTCGTACGGAAAAGGGTGTCGTTTTCAACCGCGTATATTTTCTCTATTTTACCGAAGTCGTATTCCACTGCGTCGTCGCCGTTCTCGGAATCGAGCACAACGGTATACTCTTTTTCTTCGCCGTAAATCTTTTTTATCGCTCTGCCCGTGCGCTCTTCCGAAGAAACGTAGAAAAGGTCGTTAAGCACGGTCAGAAGTCCGCCCGATACGAGCGCGATTATAAGCAGAACGGCTATACATTTTACCCAGTCGTTTGAAAAAAACTTTTTCATTGCGCGCCCCCTTTGACTTTTCCTGCGCGTTTATAGCCGAACGGTCTTGATATTATGAATTTATCGAAGAGCGGCACTAAAAGGTTCATAAGCAGTATTGCGAAAGAAGTAACTTCCATATCCGTCGCTTCCCTAAGTCCCGCGGTCAGAAGTCCTAAAACGACAAAGTAGACGACGTTGCCCGTAAACGTGTCCGGGGTGGTGGTGTAATCGGTCGCCATAAATATCGCGCCGATTATCAGTCCGCCGGACAGCACCGACGGCAGAAAATAGTTAAAGTCGAAACCTTTTAGCGCGACGGAGAACAGTCCCGCCACTCCCACGTAGATTACGGGGTAAAGCGGATTGATTACCTTTCTGACGGCGAGATAAATTCCGCCGACGATAAGCGCGAGTTTGCAGGTTTCGCCTATGCAGCCGGGAAGTCCCGTTCCCAGAAACAGGTCGAGATTGGAAAGAGACGGGAGACTTCCTTTCATAAGCCCTTCTATTATCGTCGCGCCCGTTTCCACCGCGCCGCCCGAAAGCGAGCCGACGGACGGAGCAATCCACTTGCCCACGACCGACTGGAAAGACATAAATACGAATATTCTGCCCGTTACGGCGGGATTCACAACGTTTTTGCCCGTGCCGCCGAACAGCATTTTAACGACGATTACAGAAAACGCCGCGCCGAATATCACGGAATACCAGGGATAGTTTGTTCCCACGGTAAGCCCCATCAGCAAACCCGTTACGCACGACGAAAAGTCGAATTTCTTTATTATTTCGTCAATTTTCTTGCCGCGGATTAAAAGATAAACCGCTTCCGAAAGCACCGCGGATATTACGGACAGTGCAATTAAAAGCAACGCTTTAAGCCCGAAATATACCACGCCCATAACCGCCGCGGGAATAAGCGCGATACATACGTCGATCATTATGCGCCGCGTCGTTCTCGGGTGCTTTATGTGCGGCGACGGAGAATAGGTTAAAAGTTGAACGTTATCTGCCATTTTTCTTCATCTCCTTTATCCCGTTTTTCGCCGCCCCGATACTCTGAACGAGCGGGCGTTTGGCGGGGCAGTTATAAGCGCACAGTCCGCATTCTATGCAGTTCATCGCGCCGTATTTTTCCGCGCCCTTAAAGTTGCCGCTTAAATAATATGATTCTATATACATAGGCATAAGCCGCATGGGACAATTTTTTGCGCATATTCCGCAGTTTATGCAGTTGGTCGGTTCGTCCGTGTTTGTTTCGCTCTTTTTAAGGCACAGTATACCCGAATCGGTCTTGCGCGTGTACTGCGTCAGATTTGCGAGCGATTTGCCCATCATAGGTCCGCCCGC
>CAMEHL010000084.1 GCA_945917475.1 uncultured Clostridia bacterium
CGGTAATTTTACGACGAAACGGAGCAAATAAATCGCTTTGCCGAAAGCAAAATATAACTTTGTAGGCGGTATAATTAAGGCAAATATAGTTGCGGCGCAGCGAAAATTCCTTATCGCTGCGCCGCTAATCGGTCAGACTTTACAAGGTTCAGGGTAATCTTTGCCGAAAGTTTCGACGGAAACTTCTTCCATAACCACGGGTTCTAAGGGTCTGTCGCCGTAACCCGTTTCAACGTTCGCTATCGCGTCAACTACTTCTATACCTTCGGTAACTTTTCCGAAAGCCGCGTACGCGCCGTCTAAATGCGGAGCGTCTTCGTGCATTATGAAAAACTGCGAGCCGGCAGAGTCCGGAAACATAGAACGCGCCATAGATATTACGCCGCGCTCGTGCTTTAAGTCGTTCTTAAACCCGTTGGACGAGAACTCGCCTTTTATCGAGTAGCCGGGATTGCCCGTGCCCGTTCCTTTGGGGCAACCGCCCTGAATCATAAAGCCCGCGATTA
This sequence comes from uncultured Clostridia bacterium, assembly GCA_945917475.1. Lineage (GTDB taxonomy): Bacteria > Bacillota > Clostridia > Christensenellales > Borkfalkiaceae > UBA1259. The sequence goes on from CAMEHL010000084.1 coordinate 507, forward strand.
CCCTGTGAAACGTGAGTCCGTTATAAAACCCCTTTTTTACCAGCGAAATAAAGTTGTTCACGGTGTTCGGCGCGATTTCGGGATAAAGTTCGCACTTGATTTTGCCCGCGCCTTTAACGCTGAAAGTTACTATCGGATTTTTTCCGTCCATTTTTACGTCCTATCCTTTTTCGTTTTTTCGTTTTATTTGAATACGCCCGTCCCGCGGGACGGGCGTATACGCTTTCTTTTAGCGGTACGCTCTTTATATTTTTTATTGCCTGTATTTCAGAATATGCGCATATAAAGATTGCGGTTACGCGTTTTCTGCGCGCTTAACCGTTATTTTCGCCTAACACGCGCGACAAAAACTCTTTGGTTCTCTGCACTTTGGGCGAACCGAAAATGTTTTCGGGCGTTCCTTCTTCAACTATCACGCCGCCGTCCATAAATATAACGCGGTTAGAAACGTCCCGAGCGAAACTCATTTCGTGCGTTACCACTATCATCGTAAGTCCGCTCCCCGCTAAGTCCCGCATAACGGACAACACTTCGCCCACCATTTCGGGGTCGAGCGCGGAAGTCGGCTCGTCGAACAGTATCACTTCGGGGTTCATAGACAGAGCGCGCGCTATCGCTATTCTCTGTTTCTGTCCGCCCGAAAGTTGAGCGGGTCTTGCGTTGATATACGCGCTCATTCCCACCTTTTCGAGATATTCGCGCGCTATTAAAGTCGCTTCTTCTTTGCTGCGTTTAAGCACTATCATCTGCGGCTTAACGCAGTTATTCAGCGCGGTCATATTGTTGAACAGATTGAACGCCTGGAAAACCATTCCCGCTTTCGCGCGGTATTCCGTGAGTTTTACGGATTTATCCGTGATATCCGTGCCGTGATACAGTATTCTGCCGCCCGTAGGCTCTTCTAAAAGATTGATACAGCGGAGCATCGTGCTTTTGCCGCTGCCCGACGGACCTATTACCGAAATAACGTCGCCGCGGTGAACGTCGAAAGAAATATCCTTTAACACTTCGTGATCGCCGAATGATTTTTGAAGATTCTCTATCCGCAAAACGTATTTGCCCGCGTTTTCGTCTGTAACGGCGTTTTCTTCGGCTGCGCCGTTACCGCCGCAACCGTCCGCTGCCACGCCGCCCGCAATAACTTCTTCTTCGGTCAGGTTGATTTTATTCTTTTTCATCACGCTTTCTCCTTAACGTGAATTTCCGCGTCGGGGTCGGACTGCGAGCCGAACACGGTGTAATTCTTTTTGCCGTCCATCTTCTTTTCGAGAATTCTTAAAAGACGGGTAACCGTGAAAGTAAGAATAAAGTATATCACGGCGCATATCAGATATGCGGGAATAAACTGGAAATACGAACCGCCCGCGCTTTTAGCCATAAACATAAGCTCTGTTATAGAAATTACGGACAAAATAGAACTGTCTTTGATGTTCACGACGAATTCGTTACCGATAGAAGGCATTATGTTTCTCACCGCCTGAGGCAAAACAACGTGGAACATCGTCTGAAAATGAGTCATTCCTATCGCCTGCGAACCTTCGAACTGACCTTTATCGATGGAAATTATTCCGCCGCGAACGATTTCCGCCATATACGCGCCGGTATTTAAGGATATGATTATAAACGCCGATAAAAGCGGCTTATCCATTTTAGATAAGAATCCGTAATGAAGAAGAAGTGCCTGCACGAGCATCGGCGTACCCCTTATTATCTCAACGTAAGCGGAAAGAATAAAATTTACAACTTTCATTGCGGCTTTCTGAAAACCGTTTGCGCTTGCCTTTACGGGTATGGTGCGCACGATTGCTACGCCTATACCGATTACGAAACCGATAAGCGTGCCGACAATCGACATAATAAGCGTGTAGCCCGTTCCTTTAAGGAACAACGCCCAGTACTCTCCGAGCAATTTAAATATCCAGTCAAACGTACTCATTCTTAATTTCTCTTTTTATCGTTTTATCAGTCTTCTTATCGTTTTATCAGCTTTCCTGCGAAACGGGTTGACGGGAAATCGCCGCCGCCATAAGGGCTTCTTTATCGTCGGTGGAAAGCTTTGCTATGGTTGCGTTTACCTTTTCGGTAAGAGAGCTGCCTTTTCTCAATCCTACCGCGATAGAAGCTTCTACAGGATCGTAGGTAAAGCCCTTTCCTTCGCCGAACTCGATATAAGTAAAGTTGGAGTCGGCAGCGGCAGCGCCTTTTCCGCCCGGTCTTTCGCACACGTAACCGTCAATCGTTTCCGATCTGAGCGCAGTAGTCAGCGCAGCGAAGTTTTCGAGCGCGTTTTGTTTGTTTACGCCCTGAATCTGATCTATTACGTCGTAGTGGAACGTGTTAAGCTGACCCGTGATTCTCGCTCCCGAAAAATCGGAAATCTGCGTAGCGTTTGCGTATTTACCGTCTTTTCTCACGACCATAACGAGATTACTGTCAAGGTATGTATCGGAAAAATCTATAGACAGCCTCCTGTCGTCCGTCGGGCTCATACCCGCAATAACGAGGTCAATGCTTTTTGCGTTGAGCGCGGGAATAAGTCCGTCCCATTCGAGAGGTTTGATTTCAAGCGTTACGCCGAGATCTTCCGCGATTTTTTTCGCAATCTGAACGTCGTATCCGTCCGCATACATTCCGTCTGCTATTTTAACGGTATATTCGTTGGCTGAAGTCTGAGACCAGTTATAAGGCGCGTAAGCGCATTCCATTCCGACGACTATTTTGCCGGCGGCTTTTACGTCGTCGTAATCTTTTGCGCCGACGGCAGAAGAGCCGCCGCAAGCGGTAAACGAGAACATAGCCGTTAAAGCCATAAGCGAGGCAATGATTGCCGTGAGTAATCTTTTCATTTTGGTTTCTCCTTATTTTGTAAAAAATTTTTTTAACAAAAAAATCGTGATACTATCAAATATCACGACTTAGGTACCATTGCCTTAATATTTAATAGCGCAACGCGGGGGTTGCCCGCGACAGTTACAAAGGTATTTCCCTTGTACCCAGATAAGACCTTTCGGGATAAAAGAATCTCTCTTCGGCGTCCTCTCCTTTACCGCGTCGGCTAAAAATCCCTGCCGACGTTTATCATATCGGACGCGCCTCTATTTGATTTTTTCTTTACTATACAATTTTTTTTCGCTGAAGTCAAACGTTTTAACGGGGGTTTTTAAAATTTTTTAATTTTTTTTGCCGTTTGTTTTTAACCGCCGTTTTTTACGTTTTTGGTATACTCTATATTTTTATATTTTTTGCAGAACACCCGACTATTTTTTAAATCTTCCGAAAACTTCGCTTACTTTTTCAAAACTCGCAAAAGACCCCGGGTATCTCTGTATTATCTTCATCATTTCTCCCACTTGCTTTTTGCGGATTATACATATAATCATATACTTGTCTGTATGCGAATACATTCCCGTTACGCGTATCTCGGTTACGCCGTGTTTCAACTTTTCTATCAGTTCCGCGGACAACTCCTCCGGTTTATCCGTTATTATCTCAAATTTATAGCCGCTCTTTATTCCGCCGAGAAAATAATCGACTACCACGTCCGCTATAAACAGGTTAATAAGAGTACACAGCACGGGCGTTATCTTCATTCCGTACACGAAAAACGCTATCCCCACCACGCTCGAATCCATTAAAAACGATACGTAAGCGATATTCGTTGCGGGTTTAAATCGCTTTATCAGCGACGATATGGCGTACGTTCCACCGCTTGCGCCGAACCTGCGAAGCATAAGCGAAAAACCAAGTCCCGAAATCACCCCCGTCGCTATGCATGCGAACACTATTTCGAAATCTTCCCCGTTGTTCGCCGCGCTGTACGGTTTTGCCCCGAGTATCTTATAAAGTTCCGTCGATAGTGACTGAACAACCATATACAGTATAAGAATGACCCCGAGTTTTTTGTTCACGAATATGCTGACAAGAATAAAAATCGGCACGTTGAACGCTATCATAAGAATAGCCCAACTGACCTTATACCCTAACAATTTATAAGTGATAGTGGCTAATCCGCCTACGCCGCCCGGCGCGAATCCGTTGCTGTTCTGAAAAAAATAATACGCCGTTCCTACTATCAGACCCGACGCAACCGCTATCAATATATCCGTTAAATTCTGCTTTAAGTTCTTTACCATATTACTGTAAATTTAATATTAAACGTTAAAATGTAAATACGGTCGCTAATAATCTGCCTTATAAATTATGCCGCACAACTTCTGCGGCAATCCGACAAGTCAGAGTATCGCGCATATCGTCCGTACAATATAATACATTATGAAAAAATAATTGTCAATCAAAAAGCAACCCGCCCGCGTTCGTTGCAAAAAAATTCACGTAAAAATTACCACAAAACGCAAGGCGTGAAAAGGTCTGTCCCCTGACCGCTAAAAGCGGTCAGGGGACAGACTGCAATTAAATCTGCTCCACAAAAAAAAAACGCCTTGCGGCGTTTCTTCGTGGAGCAGGTGAAGGGAATCGAACCCTCCTCTAAAGCTTGGGAAGCTCTCATTCTACCGATGAACTACACCTGCAATTCGGTTCGGGTATTATATTAGCATATTTTTTTATAAAAAGCAAACACAATTTAACGTTTATGATTGTATTTTTTTAAAATATGTGCTAAAATAATAAAAAATTACTTTCGGGAGACTATTATGGCTTTTTTCTTAAAAATTATTGAGTGGACGGACGACTCAAAAGATACGCTCGTATATAAATTTCCCCTGCCCAAGGGCGGCAGAGAAGTAAACCAGAAAAGTAAACTTATCGTCCGCGAATCTCAGGAAGCGATTTTCGTTCATAAAGGTCAGATTTGCGATATTTTCCCCGCGGGGACTTACGACCTTAATACGGACATCTTCCCCATCTTATCCAAACTCGCCGGGTGGAAATACGGCTTTCAGACGCCCATTACCGTCGAC
>CAMEHL010000085.1 GCA_945917475.1 uncultured Clostridia bacterium
CTTATTCGGAGTAAAAAAAACAAACGCAAAAAGGCGAAGCCTTAATTGCGTTTGTAGCGTGTTGGAGAAGATGGGATTCGGCGGATATGGATATATCCGCTTACGGAGCAACGGTGTTGCGGAGTAAACCTTGTTCGTTATCCCGTCTTCGGAGCAAAAAAAAACAAACGCAAAAAGGCGAAGCCTTAATTGCGTTTGCGTATTGGCGGAGAAGATGGGATTCGAACCCATGTGCCGGTTACCCGACAACTGCATTTCGAGTGCAGCTCGTTATGACCACTTCGATACTTCTCCGTAGATACTTTAACATTATACACAAAAAGAGAGATAAATGCAAACGAATTTTTGATTAAAAACGAGATTTACTCGGTTATTTTAAATTTTTTTTAAGGAGAAGAACTTATGCACCCGCAACCGTTGTTTGAATTTTCGTTGTTTGGAAAAGATCTGTCCGTTTATCCGTACGGAATTATGACTGCGATAGGAATAATCGCGGCTATCGTCGTGTTTTATATTTACACCAAGAAAAAGAATATGCCGACAAAGGTACAGGATTTTACGTTTTTCGTGATTATCGTTGCGATTGCAACGGGGTTTCTTTTCGCTAAACTGTATCAGGCGTTTTACGATTTTCTCGATACGGGAACGTGGGATTTTTACGGCGCGGGCATAACCGCAATGGGCGGTTTTCTCGGCGGAGCGGCGGCTTTCGTCGCGGTATATTTTGTTGCGGGTAAGTTTTATTTTAAAGGTAAATATGCGGGACTTCATAAACGTGAATTTGAAAAAATCTTCTGCGTTGCGCCCCTTTGCATAGTTATAGCGCACGCTTTCGGCAGAATCGGTTGCCTTATGGCGGGGTGCTGCCACGGCGAACTCGTAAGCAAAAAAGAGTGGGTTATAGGAACTGTGCCGCGTTATACTTACAGCAGTGCGACGCACTCGACGTCTTTTTCCGGTTATTACGTCGCGACTCAACTTTACGAAGCGCTCTTTCTTTTCGCACTTTTCGCGGCGTTGTCCGTGTTGTATTTCAAAAAATACAAACGGCTTACAATGCCCGTTTATCTCGTGGCGTACGGAATATGGAGAATTATAATCGAAGTTTTCAGAACCGACTATCGCGGCGCGGAAGTGTTAGGGCTTTATCCGTCGCAATGGCAATCAATCGTCTTTATAATTTTAGGAATAGCGGTTCTTGCGTTTTACATTATAAAAAAGATTCCGCTTGTATGCGACGACGAGTCGGACGAACCGCATATAAAAGAGTCTGAACCGTCAGGCTCGTCAGGTTCGTCAGGCGGGGACGGCGGGGAACACGCCAGCCCGACTGATGGAAAAACGGAAACGCCCGACGGCTCTGACGAATCGGACAAAGCCGAATAGAAAGGCATAGTCATACTTCGGATAGCGGAGAGAAATAAAAGTAATATTAAACGGTTTCGCGCAATTTTTAATGCATAAACCTTTAAATAAAATGAGGAAAAATAAACGATGAAATACGACGACCTTTTTAAAGAAGAAAACATAAAAGAATATCGTTCGATACCTTTCTGGAGTTGGAACGACGAGTTAGAGCCTGACGAACTGCGCAATCAGATACGCTGGATGAAAAAGCAGGGTTTCGGCGGATATTTTATGCACGCGCGCGGCGGACTTAAAACGGAATATCTTGGCGAAAAGTGGTTCGACTGCGTAAACGTCTGTTTGGACGAAGGCGAAAAGCAGGGTTTGCAGACTTGGGCTTACGACGAAAACGGGTGGCCGAGCGGATTCGTGGGCGGAAAACTTTTATCCGACCCAGAGAACCGCGACAGGTATCTTACCGTTTCTTTCGGCAAATTCGATAAAAACGCGCTCGTCAGTTATGACGCTTCGGGCGAAGAATTAAAGCGCGTAAACTGCGGCGATAAAGACGACGGGTATCTCAACGTATACGAGCATATTTCCGCTTCTACCGCTGACGTGCTTAACCCCGTCGTAGTGGATAAGTTCTTAACCGAAACGCACGAAAAGTATAAAAAAATCACGGGCGAAAAATTCGGGAAACTGCTGAAAGGCTTCTTTACGGACGAACCGCAGTATTTCCGCTGGAACACGCCGTATACAAAAATAGTTGCGGAATATTTCGGTAAAGAATACGGAGAAGACGTTCTTGACGGAATAGGACTGCTTTTCGTGGAAAAGAAAGGTTACAAGGCGTTCAGGTATAAATACTGGAAGGCTATGCAAACGCTTTTTTACACTAACTTTTCGAGAAAAATATACGACTGGTGCGACAAAAACGGCGTAAAACTGACGGGGCATTTCGTTCAGGAAAACGATTTGAAGTGGCAGTTGCTCTGTTGCGGCGGAATAATGCCGAATTATATGTACGAACATATTCCCGGTATGGACCATCTCGGCAGAAATATAGATACGCCTATTGCGCCGAAACAGGTTTCGAGCGTGGCGGCTCAACTCGGCAAAAAGAAAGTGCTTACCGAAACGTTCGCGCTGTGCGGCTGGGACGTTACGCCGAAAGAACTCAAACGCATAGCGGAGTGGCAATACGTAAACGGGATAAATCTTATGTGTCAGCATCTTTTGCCGTATTCAGAACACGGTCAAAGAAAGAGAGATTATCCCGCGCATTTTTCGTGGGTTAATCCGTGGGTAGAAAAAGATTTCAAGACGTTCAACGATTATTTCGCGAGATTGGGTTATCTTCTCGGCGAAAGCAAAGAGTTGGTAAACGTGGGATATTTCGCGCCGGTAAGGAGCGTGTATTTCGATTATAAACGCACCGATTTTAACGCGGAACTGCCCGTAGACGAATCTTATTGCGGCAATGCGGTTAAACTGTCCGCAATGAACGTTAATTACCATATTCTTGACGAAACGGTAATGTCCGTGCATGCTTTCGTCAAGGGTAAAACGCTCGTGGTGGGCAACTTCGTTTACGAATATATTATCTTCCCCAAAACCGTTACGATGGATAAATTCACCGCGGAACTTTTGGAAGAATACTACGCTAACGGCGGGAAAATGCTGTTTTTAGACGGCGAACCGACCTATCTCGAAGGCGAAAAGCACGACTATTCCTTTAAGTCGAACACTACTCTCGAAGAAATCGTATCGTCGCAGGAAATCACCGTCGACGACTATAATACTGAAATTCAGACTTCTTTCAGGGAATTCGACGGAAAAAGGTTTATTTACGCCGTCAATCTCAGCGAAAATAACGCTTATACTCTCGGATTTAACGGCAATTTTAAGAGTTTCGAAAGACTGGATATGGAAACGGGCGAGGTAAAGAAAGTTCCCGCAAAATTGACGCTTAAACCGTACGAATCGGCGGTTTTGTTCCTTTCGGACGCAGCCCCCGAAGAAGAAGCGTGCAAAAAGGTCGTCGGGCTTGCCGCGCCTTATAAAGTGATTTCCGCGAGCGACAACTATATGTTGCTCGATAAACCGAGATTTTCGCTCGACGGTGTAAATTACGGCGAAAAAACACGTTATATGGGAGTGCTTGACACGCTGCTGCGTATGCGCTATAAAGGCGACGTGTATCTTAAATACGAGTTCGAAGCGCGTTCCGTGCCGAGCCGCATTTCGTTTTTATCGGAAGATATGCACAATATCCGTTGCACCGTGAACGGCGAAGACGTTATTTTCGACGGCGTTTCCGACTTCGATAAAAAGATATACAGGGCGGATATAAAGGGTAAAGTCAAAAAAGGAATAAACGAGATAATACTCAGAATTAATTTTTACGAGAGCGACCACGTGTATTACGTTCTGTTCGGCGAAAACGTAACCGAAAGCCTTAAAAACTGTCTTGCATACGATTCCACTATCGAAGCGTGCTATCTGCAAGGCGATTTCGGCGTGTATTCGGACGGCGGCTTTAAGGACGGAAAAACGGACGGCGTATACCTTGCGGACGACTTTTACATAGACGAAAGAAAGACGGAAATCACCGATACCGTCAAAGACGGATATCCGTTCTTTGCGGGGCATATGACTCTCGGCGCGTCTTTCGTTTCCGACGGCACTCCGACACAACTCAGCCTTAAAGGAAGATACGCGACCGCTTATCTTAAAGTGAACGGCAAAGACGTCGGAAAGTCGTACTTCGACGATATTGCGGACGTTACCGGGGAGGCGGTAAAAGGCGTAAACGACGCAGAAGTTACTCTCTTTTCGGGCAACAGAAACCTGTTAGGACCGCATCACTTACTGCAATTCGAAGAGCCTTTGGGCGTCGGACCTGATACCTACGAACTGCAAGGCAGTTGGAAAGACGGCATAAGCAGTCGTGAACGCGCAAATTATTCTTTCGTGAAATTCGGCTTGTCCGGGGAGTGAGCCGTTCGGCTATATAGCCGTGCGCCTGAGACTCGCCGTATAAACGCGCGTGAAAAAAGTTAGAAAAAAAGCGGTAAAATAACGGATTTATCTTGTAATCGCAGATAAAATATGTTATTATATAAAAAACGAATTATAGAAGGCGGAGAATTCAATGAACAATTACGAAAGTGCGAAACAAGCATTTAAACAATACGGCGTAGACACCGACAAAGCGCTTGACGTTCTGGCGACCGTACCCGTATCTCTTCATTGCTGGCAGGGAGACGACGTAACCGGTTTCGACCACGACGGTCCTCTTACCGGCGGAATACAGACTACGGGCAACTATCCCGGCAAGGCGAGAACGCCCGAAGAACTCATGCAGGACATAGAAGAAGTCCTGAAACTCGTTCCGGGCAAAAAGAAAATCAACGTTCACGCCTGTTACGCCATCTTTGAAAAGGGTGAATTTGCAGACAGGGATAAACTTCAACCCAAACATTTCAAAAAGTGGGTGGATTTTGCGAAAAAACACGGTATGGGACTTGATTTTAACCCGACGTTCTTCTCGCATCCTATGGCGGCTACGGGGCTTACGCTTTCTTCTCCCGATAAAAAAATCAGGGATTTCTGGATTGCGCACGGCAAAGCCTGCGTTAAGATTTCCGAGTACTTTGCGAGAGAAACGGGTGTTCCCTGCGTAATGAATATCTGGACGGGCGACGGTCTTAAAGACGTTCCTGCGGACAGAATCGGTCCGAGAGAACGTTACAAACAATCTATCGACGAAATACTTTCCGATTATGACAGAAATCTCGTTAAACCGTGCGTGGAAAGCAAGGTTTTCGGTATCGGCGTCGAAAGTTATACGGTGGGCAGCGCAGAATTCGCGCTCTCTTACGCGGCGACGAGAAAAATTCTGCCGCTTATGGATAACGGGCATTATCATCCCACCGAAATGGTGTCGGATAAAATTTCGTCGCTCTTGTGTTTCTTCCCCGAAATCGCGCTCCACGTTACGCGCCCCGTGCGTTGGGATTCCGACCACGTAGTCGCGCTTGC
>CAMEHL010000086.1 GCA_945917475.1 uncultured Clostridia bacterium
CTTTTGTGGATAAGAAAAGCACACTACGCTTCGCAATTACGAAGTATAGTGTGCTTTACTTTTATTTCTGACTAATAACCCCTATGGAAACTGCGCTTTATCGGCGCGCCGTACCTTTATTTTTTTCTCATATTTTTACTGTGCGATAAAGCAGAACCAGAACTGACTGCAGGTTATCGTTCCCGTGGTGAAAGTCGTATATCTGTTATACGAACTCTGTCTTTCTCCTTGCAGAACGAACTTGTCGCCTATATTAAGGTTTTTCATTATCGCGGAAAATTCGGAAACCGTGGAAACGCTCTCATATTCTCCTCCGTTCACGGATATTTTTGTAATAATATCGTTCGCTTTAAGACCCGCGGCTGCGGCGAGTCCGCCGTCGGTAACCGAAGCGACGAATATATACGTTCCGCCCACTTGCGCCTGTTCGGTAACGGTAAAGCCGAATTTCTGTTTACTGCCGGGAATACAGCCGTAGTTTGTGGACGACGCGGTAGATAAAAGCATTTCCGCACTATATTTAAAGCCGTGGTTCAACGTGTCGTAAATTCCGGCAGTTTCTTCCGCGTCGTTGCTTAATACGAACGGAATAGCGAAGTTTATGTTCTGATAATTAGTGTTGCCCGCGTTTGTTATGCCGATTAAATCGCCGTAAAGGTTATATAATCCGCCGCCCGAATTGCCGGGGTTGGAAGTAAGGTCAATCTGCAAAAGGGACATTTCGCCTATATCGCTTACCGAAGTAGTCCTTTCGAGATAAGATATAGTGCCGACGGACACCGTTCCGGGGAGCATTCCCGTGGGATTGCCGATAGAAAAGACTTCTTCGCCCGTAACGAACTTGCCGCTATCTATATACCCGTCGCCCGCCACTTTGACTTTGGAATTTTTGATTGCGGCTTTATCTTTGTCGGAAAGAACTTTGCCCGAAGCCGCGGCTTTACCTAAATCCACCCTTAAAAGGGCTATATCCGAATTGACGTCGCCGCCGATAAGCGTTACCGCACACGCGGAGTTATCAGAGATATTGCCGCCTATAACGCCCGTAAAGGCAAAGTCGTCGTCTTCGTATCTGCAATTTTCATCGGGGAACTGTAACGTTACGCTGCCCTTATCGCTGATAACGTGATGACAGGTTAAAACGTAAACTACGTTTTCACCGTCCGCCACCGTTTCGTCGTCGTTAAGGAGATTTATATCTATAAGCACGCCCGAACCCGCGCCGTCCGCCACCGAGATGGCAACGGAAGAACGTTCAACCTTTTTAATCGCGTCTTTCTGTTCAAGCGGAGTTTCGGTTGCGTAATCGATATTGTTATAATTGAACTTTACTTTACGGTAATTTATGTCGACGTTTCCTACGTCGGTTACCGTGGTGGACGAATTGTATTCCTTATTGTCCGAAGAATTGTTCCCGTCCGTCGTCTGGTTTCCGCCCCCTTCCGTCTTGATGAACGTGCAGGCGGCGGCGCTTATGCAAACGATAAGGCACACGAGAGTCAGAGTCAACGTTTTAAGTATCTTTTTCATTTTCTCACTCCTTTATGTTTACTGCAATATATTTAAAACCCTTGCGGGTAAGTTACTTATTTGTCTGGTTTTCCCTTTTTCTATATTATTGTATCACTTTTTTGATTGAAAAAACCTTTAAATTCCAAAAATTTTTTCTGGTTTAATATTTTTTCTCCTTTCGGGAAAACCGACCGCGGTGATATTTTATTTATACACATAATATAATCGTTTGAAAACGCGTTTTATTGCATAAAACAAAAAAATTATAAAAAGTTTTAAAAAATCAAAACACACGAAAGCGGTCGCGCTTACGGAAAGGCAAACGGTTACGGTCGCGCGTACGGTCTGACACGGGCGTGCGCCGTGAAATTTTCCGCCGCACGTATCCTTTCCCGTATGCCGCGCAAGGCGAACGGTCTCCCCGTATCTTTCCGCCACCGTACGTTCCGATAGTCCCCGACGCACGTATCCTTTCCCGTATGCCGCGCAAGACGAACGGCGGAAACACAAAAAACGGGGGCGGGAATCCGCCCCCTTATCCCGTTAAGAAAACGGGATAAAGAATTACCGCCGCTTAAATAACGGATATTTAAACGGCGGTAACAGTACGGTGATTCCGCAAAATTCCGTCTGATGAAATCACCTTACCGCCGACAGAATAAAGTATAGGCAAATAAGGTGATTTTATACGGTTTTTCTTTTATATTTTCCGGAAAATTATTCTTCTTCGTCTTCGTCGGGCAGGTCTACGTTATGGAAAACGTCCTGCACGTCGTCAAGGTCTTCGAGCGCGTCCACGAGTTTATTGAATTTGACAAGGTCTTCGCCTTCGAGAGTAATTTTGTTCTGCGGCAACATTCTGACTTCCGCTTCAAAGAAGTTTAGCCCTTTGTCTTCGAGATATTTTCTCACGCTTGAAAATTCGGACGGAGAAGTGTGTATTTCAAACGAATCGTCGTTACTGATAACGTCGTCCGCACCCGCGTCCAGCGCGTATTCCATCACAGCGTCTTCCGAAAGCGCGGGCGTTCTCTCAATCATTATTACGCCCGTGTTGGTAAACGTAAAGGAAACGCAGCCGCTGTTGCCGAGCGAACCGCCGTGTTTTCTCATAACCGTTCTCACGAAATCGACCGTGCGGTTTTTGTTGTCGGTAAGCGTTTTTATAATAATCGCGCTGCCCGCAGGTCCGTACCCCTCGTAAGTGAGTTCTTCGTAATTCGCGCCCGAAAGTTCGCCCGCCGCTTTCGCAATGCATCTTTTAATGTTGTCGTTGGGCATATTCACGGACTTCGCTTTCGCGATGGCGTCCGCTAATTTACTGTTCGTGTCGGGGTCGGGATTGTTTTTCGCGGCGACGGCTATTTCTCTGCCGACTTTGGTGAAAATTCTGCCCTTTATCGCGTCCGTTTTTGCTTTTTTTACGGCAATGTTTGCCGAATGGCTGTGTCCTGACATATTTATTTCTCCGTTATTCGTTTATTTGTTTTTATGCGCCGCGTGGCGGGCGCGCCTTTATCGCTGTATCCGCCTAATAAAACTCTTTAAGGGCGTACATAAGTATCCCCGCCGAAACTGCCGCGTTAAGGCTTTCCGTCCCGTTTTCCATAGGAATACTGACCGTTTCGCCCGCAAGCGATTTAAGCCTTTCGGATACGCCGTTGCCTTCGTTGCCGATAACGAGGCAAAAATCGCCCCGTTTTTTCCGCGCGAAAACGTTTTCACCGTTCATATCCGCCACGATAAAAGGCTTGTCGATAACGCTTATAAGCGTATCTCTGTCTCCCGAAACGAGCGGAATTCTGAACACGCCGCCCATACTCGCTCTGACGGCTTTGCCGCCGAACGCGTCCGCACAGTCCGCAAGATACGCGCCGACATACCCTGCCGCCGCCGCTGTTCTTATGATTGCGCCCACGTTAGCGGGGTTCTGAACCCCGTCTAAAAACAGACAACTTCCGACGGACGGAACGACCGCGTTTACGGGCTTTTTCACAAGGGCGAGAACGCCTTGGGGCGACACTTCGCCGCTTATCGATTTAAAAACGTCGTCCGTTACCGTCTGCACGTCCGCCCCGACCGTTTCCGCCGCAACGACTCCGTGCGCGGCGAGAAGCGAAAAGCCTTTTTCCGTGCCTACGAACGCTTTCACGCCGAAACCGGACGAAACCGCTTCCGCAACCGATTTAACGCCTTCCGCAACGAAAAGATTTTCTTCGTCCCGCACGGATTTGCGTTCGAGCGAACGGATAAGTTTTATTAAGGGATTGCTTCTCGACGTTATCATTTTTTTCGGGGATATCCAAATAAAGCCTACGTTTAAGTAGGCTTTACCGATTATTTATTTAAGGTTGCTTTCGCCTTTTCGGTAAGCGCGGTGAAAGCCGCCGCGTCGTTTACCGCAATATCCGCAAGCACTTTTCTGTTAAGGTTGATGCCCGCGTTCTTCAAGCCGAACATAAATTTGCTGTACGACAAACCGTTAAGTCTGCACGCCGCGTTGATTCTTGCAATCCAAAGGCTTCTGAAATCGCGTTTTTTGGCTTTTCTGCCGACGTAAGCGTAAAGTTGCGCTTTCATCACGGCTTCTCTCGCCACTCTGTATCTCTTGCTTCTGCCCCCGAAATAACCTTTCGCGAGTCTCAATATTTTTCTACGTTTTTTAACGGCGTTTACCGCTCTTTTAATACGCATAGTCCCTGTCCTCCGTTATTTATTGTAAATGAGAGTTTTCATAGTCTTTTCCTGCGTGGAATCGACGTACGCTCCGGCGCAGAGACGGTTCTTTCTCTTTCTGTCTTTCTTGGTCAGAATGTGGTTTTTACCCGTGCACGATCTTTTAATTTTGCCGGACGCGGTTACGCGGAATCTCTTTTTTGCCGCGCTTTTGGTTTTCATTTTAGGCATAATTAACCCTCCGTTGTTTTATTTTAAGTTACGCTTTGAGCGGCGCGAGCATCATCCAGATGCTTCTGCCCTCGGTCAGCGGACGCTTTTCCATCGTTCCGACGTCTTTGACAAGTTCGAAAAACTTGTTCATAACGTCTATACCGAGTTCCTGATGCGCCATTTGTCTGCCGCGCATCCTTATCGAAACTTTGACCTTGTTGCCCGCGGAAAGGAATTTCTGCGCCTGTTTGGCTTTGACGTTCAGATCCCCCACGTCGATAGTCATTGAAAGCCATATCTCTTTTATTTCTACGACTTTCTGGTTTTTCTTGGCTTCTTTCGCCTTTTTTGCGAGTTCGAAAAGATATTTCCCGTAATTCATTATCTTGCATACGGGCGGATTAGAGTTGGGCGAAATCTTCACTAAATCAAGCCCCGCGTCGTCGGCAATTCTCTGCGCTTCGCGCGAAGAAAGGATACCGAGTTGCTCGCCTGTCTCGCCTATAAGACGGACTTCTCTGTCGCGGATTTCTCCGTTAATCTGATGTTCCTTTTTAATGGTTTTGTACCTCTTTTCTTTTTTTCCGCAAAAAAACGGGTCGCATTAAAGAAAACGCAACCCTGAACTCACACTCGGCAACACGCGCAAATTAAACGCGGCAAAGTATTTTATCGAGCCGTGCAAAAACGTTTTCTTGCAGGCGAGAAGGGTAACTTCTTCTTTAAGCCTTTATATAATACCCCTTTTCAACGCGTTTGTCAACGATTTCAGACGTTTTTTAACGAAATAATCTTTTAAATTTACGCGTATGCAAATAATCGGCGGTTTCCTGGCGGAAAATTACGTGAGTTTTTTCAC
>CAMEHL010000087.1 GCA_945917475.1 uncultured Clostridia bacterium
CGGACATAATTCCGTTTTCGGCGGAAAAAGTCTCGTCCAAAGAGTTTAACAGCGCGTCGACGGAGTCTTTCGTTTCGTCGGATATTTCTTTGCCGTACGCTTCGGCTTTTACGGGCGCGTCGAAGTAAAACGCGTCGTAAACGGAAACGGAAGTATACCCGCAGGCGGGCAGGAGCGGAAACGCGGCGCATATAAGCGCGCATATAATTGCGGAAAAAGTTCTGAATTTTTTCATTTCGGTTATATTATATATAAAATATTTTTAAAAATCAAACTTAAACATTGACAAAACGCGTTTGCTTTGTTAAAATTATTATAAAGCGTAAAGGGGGATAGCGGTTTTGCCCGTATACAGAATAGCGGACGTAGTTTTCAGCGCAGAGCATATTTACGGCTACACTCCGAAACTTTGCGAAAAATACAGGTATTCGGGCGACGTAACGCCCGAGTTGCACTTAAAAATCACCCCCGCAGATATCGCGGCGGAAAGAGAGAACGAAGGCGGCGAGAAATTTCCCGACGCTTATTTAGAGAGTCTCGCGCTGTTTCGTAAACTCGGCGATTATATTCTCAACCACTCCGACGGAATGATATTCCACGCGAGCGCGGTCGCCGTGGACGGGGACGCGTATCTTTTCACCGCGCCGAGCGGCACGGGCAAGTCCACGCACGCAAGGCTGTGGAAAGAAATGCTTGGGGACAGGCTCGTCTATATCAACGACGATAAGCCTGTAATAAGGCGCGTGAACGGGGATTTTTACGTTTACGGCACGCCTTGGAACGGCAAACACCGGTTAGATACCGACGCGAAAGCGAAGATAAAGGCGATTTGCAAAATCAATCAGGCGAAAGAGAACGCCATACGCGAAATGTCCCCCGCGGAGATGCTTATGGTCGTGCTTAATCAGACGGTAAGACCGACGGAGACCGAACCGCTCGACAAACTTCTGGGGCTTTTAGACGATATGCTTAAAAAGGTGGGGCTGTATTCTCTCGACTGCAACATTTCGCGCGAAGCGGCGGAACTGTCTTTCGGCAAAATGAGCGGAAATCGTCAGGTTTAATAAATAAGAGCGCGCCGCAGGAACGCAGCGTACAGCGGGAGCATATCGTGTCGCGCCGCAACGAACGGCGGACGGTTAATAATATTTTCAATAACTTAAAGGGGAGAAATAATGAAGATTAAAGAAGGGTTTATACTTCGCGAAGTGGCGGGGAGTTATCTTGTCGTCGCCGTGGGAAAAGCGGTAAAAGAATTCGGCGGGGTGGTGAACCTTAACGAAACGGGTGCGTTTTTATGGAAACTGCTTGAAAAGTCGTCTACCGAAAGCGAAATGGTTGACGCGCTTTTAAGCGAATACGACGTCGATCGCGACACCGCGGAGAAGGACATAAAAGCGTTCACGGACAAACTTATGGAGGCAAAACTCGTTGAATAACGGGTGATTTTACCGAAGATGCAAACGGGATTCGACAACGCAAAATATCTTGAAATGCAATCCGCCAAAATTCTCGACAGAATTTCGATGTTCGGCGATAAACTCTATCTCGAATTCGGCGGAAAACTGTTTGACGACTATCACGCGTCGAGAGTGCTGCCGGGGTTCGAGCCGGACAGCAAACTGAAAATGCTTTCTCAACTTAAAGAACACGCGGAAATTCTTATCGTAATAAACGCGGACGACATAGTTAAAAACAAGACGAGAAGCGATTTGGGCATAACGTACGAAGTGGACGTTTTAAGGCTTGTAGACATTTTCAGAACGCGCGGATTTTACGTCGGCAGCGTAGTGCTTACGAGATTTGCCGAACAACCTTCCGCCGCGGCTTTCCAGAAACGTCTCGAAATGCTCGGAATAAAGGTTTACCGTCATTACCCGATAGAAGGTTATCCCACGGAAGTGGAAAAGATTGTCGGCGAAGAAGGGTACGGGAAAAACGAATACGTTGTTACCACCCGCCCGCTCGTCGTGGTTACCGCGCCGGGTCCCGGCAGCGGCAAAATGGCGACCTGCCTTTCCCAACTGTATCACGAAAACAAACGCGGCGTGAAAGCGGGTTACGCAAAATACGAAACCTTTCCCATTTGGAATATTCCGCTCAATCACCCCGTAAACGTGGCTTACGAAGCGGCAACAGCCGACCTTAACGACGTAAATATGATTGACCCGTTCCATTTAGACGCGTACGGAACAATGGCGGTGAACTATAACAGAGACGTGGAAATATTCCCCGTTCTTTCCGCTATGCTGACCAAGATTATGGGCAGTTCCCCGTATAAGTCGCCCACCGATATGGGCGTTAACATGGCGGGTTACTGCATAGTGGACGACGAAGCGGTAAAGCGCGCGTCAGAACAGGAGATAATCCGCCGCTATTACGCCGCGCTCAACGATGCGAGAAAGGGCGTCGTCGGTAAAGACGTAATATCCAAAATAGAAATACTTATGCAGAAAATGCATATTACCATAAACGACAGGGCGGTGGTCGGCAGAGCGCTGGAAAAAGAACTCGTGTCCGGCTGTCCCTGCGCCGCGCTGGAACTTAACGACGGGCGTATCGTAACGGGCAAAACGGGCAATATGTTAGGCGCGGCGGCGGCAACACTCATCAACGCGCTAAAAGTGCTGGGAGACGTGGACGATTCTATCGACCTTATTTCTTCCGCGCTCATAGAACCCATACAGAAACTGAAAGTCGGGCATATGGGCAGCGTGAATCCGAGACTTCACACGGACGAAATACTGTTGTGCCTTGCCGTCAGCGCGGTAACCAATCCTTTGGCGCAACACGCGCTCGACCAGTTGTCCAAACTCAAAGGCGCGCAGATGCACTCGTCCGTCGTTCTGTCGCACGTCGATAAAAAGACGCTTAAAACGCTGGGCATAGACGTTACCTGCGAGCCAAAGCGCAAAGAAGACGCCGTTTATTTTGCAAACTGAGAAAAATTATATTTATATCGTTACAAGGAGAAAAAAGTTATGAATACGTTTTTTAAAATCCTGCTCGTTGCGGACGCCGCGGTTGCGGCAATCGCGCTGGTCGTTATTCTGGTGAAATGCGGGAAATCGTATTACCGCCGCGCCGAAAAAACCGCCGCGCCGATACTTCTTACCGAACCCGCTATTCCGCTCACGGGGAAAACAGAAGAACAGACCGTCGCGGAAACCGTTGCGACCGAACTTGCTGACGAAGAAGTGCCTATAGGCGACGTGGAAGCAGAAAAATCTTTCGAATTCGGCTTGTTTAAAGAGAAACGCCGTTCGTTTGCGGAAAAACTTCTCGATCTGCCCGCCGAAACGAGAGATTATTACGACAGAATAGACAACGAACTGCGTTCTTATAAAAAACTCTCCGCGAGACTGTCTATTGCGGGCGAGTCTTACAGAACGGGCAGAAAACTCGTCGCGAAATTCACCGTGCGCGGCAAAACGCTCACTTTCCATCTCGCGCTCAACGTCAACGACTTTAAACAGACGGTGTTCTTCCAGAAAGACTCGTCAGACGTGAAAGCGTACGAAGAAGTGCCATTCACCGTTAAGGTTAAGAGCAACAGGGGACTTGCCAACGCGCTTAAACTCGTAGCCGCGCTCGCCGAGAAAGAAGGGCTTGTCAAAAACCCCAACTACAAAAAAATCAACAGCGTTAAAGAAGCGAAAAATTCTCTTTCAAAATAACCGTCGGTTATTTTAAGATTATTTCGTAAACCGAAATACATAATATATATTACGAGTATATTACCGCTTACCGCCGACCGAAGACAAATCTTCGGGCGGCGGCAGTTGTTTTATAAGCGGTTATCATTTTATAAAAGGTTGTTTTATAAAATGAGGCGTACGTATTTTACGGAAAGCGGCGGACGTTGTTACGGCGCGAAAAAAAATATTCGTCAAAAATTTTAAATTTTTTGCAAAAACCCGACGTAATCCGTTGACAATTTTATTTTGCCGTATATAATATAAGTTAGCACTTGAAAGATAAGAGTGCTAAAATATATCGGAGGCAGTAGATATGAAAGTAAGACCATTATTTGACAAAGTAGTCGTAGAAAGTCTTGAAACGGAAGAAAAGACGAACAGCGGATTTATTCTCCCGTCCGCTTCGCAGGAGAAACAGCAGATGGCGAAAGTCGTCGCGGTAGGCCCCGGCGGAATAGTTGACGGCAAAGAAATCGTTATGCAGGTTAAAGTTGGGGATAAAGTGCTTTATTCCAAATATTCCGGAAACGAATTTAAAGTTGACGGCAAAGAACTCGTTATAATCCGTCAGAGTGATATTCTGGCGGTCGTAGAATAATCAAAAGGGGTATACAATTATGGCTAAACAGTTAAAACACGGCGAAGAAGCGAGAAAGGCGCTTCAGAAAGGCGTAGATATCCTTGCGGATACCGTTAAAATCACGTTAGGACCGAAAGGCAGAAACGTAGTGCTCGATAAGAAATTCGGCGCGCCGCTCATCACCAACGACGGCGTTACGATTGCTAAAGAAATCGAACTCGAAGACGCGTTCGAGAATATGGGTGCGGGACTCGTGAAAGAAGTTTCCACCAAAACCAACGACGTAGCCGGCGACGGCACGACCACCGCGGTTATTCTCGCGCAGGCTATTATAAAAGAAGGCTTAAAGAACGTTGCCGCGGGCGCAAACCCGATTATTCTTAAAAAAGGTATTTCGGGCGCGGTTGAAGTCGCGGTCGGAGAACTTAAAAAAATCAGCAAACCCGTCAAGGATAAAAACGCTATCGGTCAGGTCGCGTCCATTTCCGCGGGCGACGATAACATCGGCGCGCTTATCTCCGACGCAATGGAAAAAGTCGGCAAAGACGGCGTAATCACCATCGAAGAAAGCAAGACGATGAAAACCGAACTTACCACCGTAGAAGGTATGCAGTTCGACAGGGGATACGCTTCGGCGTATATGGTTACCAATACCGATAAAATGGAAGCGGTACTCGATTCCCCCGTTATTCTTATAACGGATAAAAAGATTTCCAATATTCAGGAAATTCTGCCGATTATAGAACCGCTTGCGCAGCAGGGACAGAGACTGTTAATCATTGCGGAAGAAGTCGAAGGCGACGCGCTCGCCGCGCTCGTTGTCAATAAATTAAAAGGCGTGTTCAACTGCGTCGCGGTTAAAGCGCCCGGATTCGGCGACAGAAGAAAAGCGATGCTCGAAGATATAGCGATTTTGACGGGCGGCACGGTCATTTCTTCCGAACTCGGTTACGAATTCAAAGACGTTA
>CAMEHL010000088.1 GCA_945917475.1 uncultured Clostridia bacterium
AAATACGGTTCCAAACCGCGGATTTTCGGGCTTTCCTTACGGTTAAGACAATTTCATTACGGTGAGAGTCGCGCTCGAAAAAGTCCCATCTTCGGCGGAAACGTTGTGTAGCGACAACGTGCCTGCGGCGTTTACCGTCAGCAGTATAGTCTTTCCCGCGGCAGACGTTAAGTCCGACTGATTGCCCATCGTTATCGTTTCTCCCGAAACGGCAGCGTCGTTCAGATATAACGATACGCTTAAATCGCCGGGGTTTGCCGAGCCGTTGATGAAATAACTTACGAGATAAGTTCCCGCGACGGGTAAGTTTACCGCGTTGGAAGATACCGTCATCGTCGTACCCGTGGTCGCCGCTAACTGCGTAACGGGTATGATGTCGCCTGCCCCAACCGTAGTAGAAGTGTTAGTCCCCGCGTATATCGCGTCGTTAGTTCCCGCAGGTCCTTGCGGTCCCTGCGGACCTTGGGGTCCCGTCGCGCCCGTCGCACCCGTTTCGCCCTGCGGTCCCTGCGGACCTTGGGGTCCCGTTGCGCCTGTCGCGCCCGTTTCGCCCTGCGGTCCCTGCGGACCCTGGGGTCCCGTTTCGCCCTGCGGTCCCTGCGGACCCTGGGGTCCCGTTGCGCCCGTCGCGCCCGTAAACCCACGCGGACCTTGCGGACCCGTTGCTCCGGTAGGACCGGCAGGTCCCTGCGGACCCGTTGCACCCGTCGCACCCTGCGGACCTATGGGACCCCTTGCGCCCTGCGGTCCCGCAGGCCCCATAGGTCCGCGTATCACAACGGTACGGTTGTTACAACGGTTATTATTACAGCAGTTGTTTCCGAATAAACAACACATAAAAATTCCTCCTTTGCGTAATGCGATAAGCGTATGCGTTTATCGCAGCGCTCTACGTTATCATATTCCGAAAGAAGGAAAAATGTTAAAGCCGTCCGTTACTTAACGGGCGGCTCGTTGTCGATATTCGCTTTATTTCTGTTTTGCGGGCGGAAAATCTATGTCGGTTACGTCGTCTTTTATATCGTAAATCATCTCGTTGTCCGCATGTACGTCATTTCCGAAAGCGCGTTCGGCGGAGAGTTTGAAATATCTCGCGGACGCTTCCGCAAGCAGGTTGTTCTGCAAATCGAAAATCTCTCCTTTCGCCGAAAAACCGAGCGAAGAATCGTGCGTTATATACGCGCGCCCTTTAAGCGGTACTCCGTACGGCGTGGCTTTTCTGTAAGTAATGGACAGGGTAGTGGTAACGCCGTACATATCTGGCTGTTTAACCCATAACGCTCTGCCGATAAGTTCGTCAAGCATGGCGCAAACCATACCGCCGTGCGTGCGGTCGGGGTAACTCTGATGTTCGGGGCGGAAGGTAAAAAGCGACGCCACGCTGTCGTCCTGCATATTATAAAAAAAGGCTTTTACTCCGAGCGGGTTGTCCATACCGCATATAATGCAGTTTCTGCTGTTTTTCTGTTTGGTTATTACTTTCATATCCGTTCCTTCTCCGCTTTTCCCGATTTCCGAAACGTATTTTCGGATTAGATTGCCGCAAAGCATAAAATTTTAGGCGGCGATTTTTTTACCTTAATTTGTATTTTAACACTTTACGTCGGATTTTTCAACTTTTTCGCGCTTTCGCTTGACAATTTTTGTGCGCTTATTTATAATAATCGTAATAATTTTATTACTTTTATTACTAAATTGCGGAGAAAACTCAAATGAACGGAAATTCGGGCGGCAAAAGCGGTAAAAAGTCGGGGCAGAGCAAGTGTATATTCGGGATATGCAAGGTAAACGAAAAAGGTCAGATTGTTATTCCGAAAGAAGCGCGTGAAATGTTCGGCATAAGTTCCGGCGACAGTCTTATTATGCTGGGAGACGTTAAAAAGGGGCTTGCGCTGGTTAAGGCGGAAACCTTTGAAGCGGCGATAGGCGAGATAATGGGTTAAACGTGAAATATGGGAAAGGCAATAGAGATTAAAGGGCTTGTTAAAAGATACGGAAAATTCACCGCCGTAGACGGGATAGATCTCGACGTGGAGAGCGGCTCGCTTTTCGCGTTGCTCGGCGAAAACGGCGCGGGAAAAACCACCACGATAAAGGCGACGTGCGGTCTTACGCGCTTTGACGCGGGCGAAATAAAGGTATGCGGTTACGACGTGAAGTCCGAATACGGCGAAATCAGGAAAATCATAAACGTCGCCCCGCAGGAAACCGCCGTGGCAGCGCGGCTTACGGTAAAAGAAAACCTGCTTTTGTCCGCCGACCTGTACGGAATAGCCGACCGCGCGCGGACCGCCGCGAAATTCATAGACGAGTTCGGTTTGCGCGAAGCGGAGAACAAGCGTGCGGGAACACTGTCGGGCGGCATGCAAAGGCGGCTTTCGCTCGCGATGGCGTTAGTGCCCGAACCAAAGGTTTTATTTTTAGACGAGCCTACGCTCGGGTTGGACGTGCGCGCGCGCAGGGACTTATGGCGTGAACTGAAAAACCTTAAAGACAGAATGACCGTCGTTCTGACCACTCACTATCTCGAAGAAGCGGAAACGTTGTCGGACGGGGTGGCGATTATGAAAAACGGGAAAATTCTCGTCTGCGGCACGGCGGAAGAAATTAAAAAAAGGGCGGGCGAATACTCTTTCGAAGAAGCGTTTTTGAAAATCACGGGGGACGACTATGCACAGAATTAAGGCTCTTACCGTAAGAAACTTAAAAGAAACCGCGCGCGAACCTATGTCGCTGATATTCTGCGCGGTGTTTCCGCTCGTTATGCTCGTTATAATGCAACTCGTTCTCGGCGGCTCGGACGCGGCGGGAACGGCGGTTTTTCAAATAGACAATTTCGCACCCGGGATAGCGGTGTTCGGATATACGTTCACCATGCTTTTCGTCGCGCTCGGAATAGCCGCCGATAAAAACACCGCGTTTATGACGAGAATTCTCATTTCTCCGCTTTCTCCGCTCGAATACTATCTCTCGTACGTTTTTGCGTTTATGCCCGTTTGCCTTTTGCAGACGGTGCTGTTCTACGCCGTAGCGCTCCTTTTCGGGCTGAACGCGTCCGTCGGGCTTTTGATTTCTCTCGTTTACACGCTTCCGTCCGCGTTCTTTTACATAGCCTGCGGTCTGTTTATAGGCACGGTTGCTAAGTCGGAAAAAGCGGCGGGACCCGTTTCGTCGGTATTTATATGTGCCGCGGGTATGCTGGGCGGTATATGGATGCCCGTGGAAACGCTCGGCGGCGTATTCTTCGGCGTTTGCAAAGCCCTGCCGTTTTATAATACGATAAAGCCTGCGGCTTCCGCCGTAAAGGGCGCGTATAAAGATATTTTCCCGTGTATTTTTATCACGCTCGCGTATACGGCGGCGTTGCTCGCGCTGTCCGCGCTGATTTATAAAAGGAAACGCGATAAATAGGAATTACGGGGAAGGGCTTTCGGCGCGATGAAAAAAATCCGCTTTTAATCGGGAGCGGTAAATAAAACTTGCGGCGGTAAAAACTTGCGTTTTTGCCGCCGTTTGACTATAATGTATATAAAGCGTAAAAAAACGGCAGAATATTACCGTGGTGTATTATGCTTGACGGCAGACATTTTGCTTTGCTTAAAATAATAGACGGCGAATGTACGGGGCAGGACTATAAGATTTTCGCGTTTAAAGATTTGAGTTCCGCTATGCCCGTAGAATATTCCGAAAACGCCGAAAGCGTGCGCGAAATTATAAAAAATCTCGCCGCGCGCGAGTATATAAGCGTTAAGTACGAAGACGAGTTCGAAGTGTGCTTAAAACCCCTTGCGAAAGGCAGGTTTGCGTTTGAACGGGCGCTCGACGAAGAGGTGGAAAAAGAAAGAGACGCAAAGCGTTATTTTTTATGGTCTTTTCTGGGCGCGGCGGCGGGCGGAGCGGCAACCCTTTTTGCGGGGCTGTTGCTGTTTCTGCTTACGGGGGTTGCGGCGTGCTGAACAAAATAGAGTCCAAAGTCATGTTCGCGCTGTTATCCGCGTGCGGAGAAAAGAGTTCCGCGCTCGTCGCGCCGGGCGACCTTTACGCGCGCTTAAAAGAAGATATGGATTTCCCCGATATGGAAAAGGCGGTGGAAAACCTTAATCTCGACGGGTACTTCGACCTGATTTTATCCGACAGGCGCGGAGAAAAGGTGTATTGCGTAACCCTTACCGAAAAGGGGAAAGGGTATATCAGAAGCGTTAAAGAATTCAGGCGCAATCTGATTTTCAGGCTGTGTCTTTCGGCGGCTCTCGCCGTGTTCAGTTTCGTTATAGGACTAATATTAAAAGCGGTGTTTTGATTTATGGAAAAGAGAAAATTCGTTTTGCACGCCCCCTTTAAGCCCACGGGCGATCAGCCGGAAGCGATTAAAAAACTTACCGAAGGCGTAAACGACGGTCTGCGCACGCAGGTGCTTTTAGGCGTTACGGGTTCGGGAAAAACTTTCACTATGGCGAACGTTATAAACAACGTTCAACGCCCCGCGCTCGTAATCGCGCACAACAAAACGCTGGCGGCGCAACTGTGCAACGAGTTCCGCGAATTTTTCCCCGAAAACCGCGTGGAATTTTTCGTCTCTTATTACGATTACTATCAGCCGGAAGCGTACATCCCGTCAACGGACACTTACATAGAAAAGGATCTTGCGATAAACGACGAAATAGACAAACTGCGCCACTCGGCGACTTGTTCTCTGTCCGAGCGCGCGGATACGATCGTCGTGGCGTCCGTATCGTGCATATACGGGCTGGGCGCGCCCGAAGAATATTACCGTCTCGCGGTATCCCTGCGCCCCGGCGACGCGACGGACAGAAACGAACTTATGCGCAGGCTCGTAGGGATTCAGTATACGCGTAAGGACGTGGATTTTTCGCGTTCGTCTTTCCGCGTTCGCGGAGACACGGTGGATATATTCCCGTCGTCAAACACCGAAATTTATATACGCGTGGAATTCTTCGGCGACGAGATTGAAAGGATTTGCGAAGCGGAATTCGTTTCGGGCAAAACGATTTCCGAACTCAAACACGCGGTTATATTCCCCGCGACGCATTACGCCGTGGCGGAAGAAAAACTGAAAACCGCGCTCGCCGCGATAGAACGCGACGAAGACGAAGAAGTGCGCTTTTTCCGCGACGACGGCAAACTCATAGAAGCGCAACGCCTTAAACAACGCACCGATTACGACCTTGAAATG
>CAMEHL010000089.1 GCA_945917475.1 uncultured Clostridia bacterium
TACGGTGTTAGGTTCGTCCACGCCCGATTATCCCTTGCAGAAAAAGAGACACTCTTTCGAGTTTTTGCGCACTATTCCGCATCTCCGCCCCAGAACGAACACCTTTAACGCCGTGTTTAAAATAAGGAGCGAAGCGGCTTTCGCTATCCATAAATTTTTTAACGACCGCGGATTCGTGTACGTTCACACGCCCATAATCACGGGCAGCGACTGCGAAGGCGCGGGCGCAATGTTCCAGACGACCACTCTCGATTTGGACGACGTTCCTAAAACTCCCGACGGCAAAGCGGATTATACAAAAGACTTTTTCGGTAAAAAGGCGAGCCTTACCGTTTCGGGGCAACTGGACGTGGAAAACTTTGCGATGGCTTTTTCCAACGTATACACTTTCGGTCCCACTTTCCGTGCGGAACACTCCAACACCGTGCGCCACGCCGCGGAGTTCTGGATGATTGAACCCGAACTCGCTTTCGCGGATTTGTCCGACGATATGGACTGCGCCGAAGCAATGGTGAAATTCGTCATAAATTACGTTCTCGAATCCTGTAAAGAAGAAGTGGAGTTTTTGAATAAATTCGTAGACAACGGGCTTATTGAAAGACTGAGAAACGTTGCGGGGAGCGAGTTTAAACGCCTTTCTTATACGGAAGCGATTGAAATACTGTTAAAGGTCAAAGACCGTTTCGACGCGCCCGTATACTGGGGCGTGGACTTGCAGAGCGAACACGAAAGATACATTACCGAAGAAGTGTTCGGAAAACCCGTATTCCTTACCGATTATCCCAAGGAAATAAAGGCGTTTTATATGCGGCTTAACGACGACGGAAAAACCGTCGCCGCGAGCGACCTTTTAGTCCCCGGAATAGGCGAACTCGTCGGCGGCAGTCAGAGAGAAGAAAGAGCGGACGTTCTCGAAAAGAGAATGGAAGAATGCGGACTTAACAAAGAAGATTATAAATACTATCTCGATTTGAGAAGATACGGCGGCGTTACGCATTCCGGGTTCGGACTCGGGTTCGAGCGTATGATTATGTATCTCACGGGCATAGGCAACATAAGAGACGTTCTGCCTTTCCCGAGAACGTTCGGTTCGCTGTAACGTATCTTCGGATTGCAATTTCGGCGGGGTATCGGCGGTATGAACGCACAATTCGACGCGGGCGCGGTTGAAAACATAATAGGTTACGTTTTTAAGGACAAGACTTTGCTCCGCAGGTGTTTCACGCACTCGTCTTACGCAAACGAACACGGCGTTAAAGACAACGAGCGGCTTGAATTTTTCGGCGATACCGTAGTGAAGTTTATTCAGACGGAATACCTTTTTACCGTAACGGGCGAAAGCGAAGGCGCTATGACTTTGTCGCGCCAGCGCGTGGAAAGCAACGAGTTTTTGCGCGAAACGGTAAAAAAGTTAGGTCTCGATAAGTTCGTTCTGCTCGGCAACGGTCAGGCGAAAAACGCGCACAGAGACGAGAAACTGTATTCGAGCGTTTACGAGGCGCTGGTTGCGGGCATTTATCTCGACGGCGGGCTATTCGCGGCGAAAAAATTCGTAACGGAGACCGTTCTTTCGGATATGCAGTCCGCCGCTGAAAGCGGAAAACGCGGCGTACCCGAAAAAGACTATAAAACCGCTTTGCAGGAATACGCGTATAAATCGGGCGCGGGCGCGGTCGCTTATAAAATTCTTTCTAAAACGGGGGCTGAACACGCTCCCGAATTCACCGCGGCGGTTACCGTTCGCGGGGAGACCCTTGCGACGGGTAAAGGTCGCAGTAAAAAACAGGCGGAATCGCTCGCCGCGAAAGCCGCGCTCGATATTTTATTAAAACAGGACGGTACAAACTGTGAACTTTGAAAAGGTCGAACTATACGGCTTTAAATCTTTCGCCGACAAGGCGGAAATCAAATTTGGCAACGGCATTACGGGCATAGTCGGACCGAACGGCTGCGGAAAATCCAACGTTGCGGACGCAATCCGCTGGGTTCTGGGCGAACAGTCGGCAAAGAGTCTGCGCGGTTCGAGCATGCAGGACGTCATCTTTGCGGGAACGCAGAACAGAAAATCGCTTTCTTACTGCGAAGTGTCGCTGTATTTTGACAACAGCAACAAAATATTCAGTATAGACTATAACGAAGTCATAATAACGCGTAAACTTTACCGCAGCGGCGAGAGCGAATATTTTATCAACAAACAGCCCGCAAGACTGAAAGATATTGTGGATTTGCTTCACGAGTGCGGCATAGGCAAAGAAGGCTACACGATAATCGGGCAAGGCAAAGTTGAAGAAATAATGTCCGCAAAACCCGAAGATCGCCGTATGATTTTCGAAGAAGCGACGGGCATAGCCAAATTCAAATCGAGAAAAATCGAGTCGGAGAGAAAACTTGACCGCACGCACGAGAATCTCGTTCGTTACGTCGATATAATCACCGAAATAGAAAACCAGTTAGGACCTTTGGAAAAGCAGGCGGAAAAGGCGAAAGAATTCAACGAACTCTCGGAGCAACTCAAATTTCACGAACTCAACACCTATATAGCGAAAGTGGACGGCGTAGAAACGGCGAAAGGCAAAATCAACGAGAGAATAAAGGGGATAACCGAGCAAGCCTCTCTCCGTCAGTCGGAAATGAACGCGGCGCAGGCGGAATACGATAAGATTTTTTCAGATATATCCGAAACGGACGCACGGCTTAAAAAACTCAACGACGAACTTTTGGAAAAGCGCGTCGGTATGGAAAAAGCCACGGGCGACAAACGACTGTTCGAACAGAGAATATCTTTCTTCGAAGGTCAGATAGAACGCGCGGAAAACGAAATGAAAAACAACGCCGCGCTTATAGAACAATGCAGAAGCACGATCGCGGATAACGAGGCGGAACTCGAAAAGGCAAGCGCGGAACTTAAAAAATTAAACGCGAAAGCGGGCGAACTCAACGGCCGCTACGTTACGCTCTCGCAGAAAATCGCGCTCGGCGAAGAACTTGCGCAGGAAAACCAGAAACAGATAATAAAATCGCTCGAATCGCTGTCCGACATAAAAATCAGTCAGGGCGCGGCGTCTATCGAAAAGAAAAATCTCACCGAGAAACTCGGCGAACTCACCGCGCGTTCGGGCGAACTGTCCGCAAAACGCGACGAGCAGTTCGTTCTGAAAGAAGAAACGGACAAGAAAATAGACGAACTCGACCGCGGTATTTTCGACTGTAAAAACAAAATAGAAGAAAAAGAAGAAGAAGTGCGTTCGGGCAACGAACTCGTCGCGGGAATAGACAACAAAATTTATTCGCTCAACTCCGTCATAACCACGCTCGTTACCAAAGACGGGTTTTACCGCGGCTTAAAGGAAAATTACGAAGGATATTCCGTCGCCGTAAAACTTCTTATGAACAAGGCGAAAGACAATCCCGAACTTAAAAAGCGTGTTAAGGGCGTTGTCGCGGAACTCATAAAAAGCGACAGAAAATTCGACGTGGCTCTGGAAACCGCGCTCGGCGCGGCGGCGCAGAACGTGGTTACGTTAAACCCCGACGACGCGCGCTATCTCATAGAATACTTAAAGGCGAACAGACTCGGAAGAATTACCTTTTTGCCTGTCTCGTCCGTGAAACCGAGAATACAGTCGTCGGAAGTTACGATGGCGCAGAGAGAGCGTGGCGCGCTGGGCGTCGCCAACAAACTCGTCTCTTACGACGCGCAGTTCGAAAACATAATATCCAACCTTCTCGGCAACACTCTTATAGTGGACACGCTCGAAAACGCGACCGTTATCGCAAAAAAATACCGTTTTACTTTCAAAATCGTAACGCTTGACGGAGACGTGTTCTCCACGCAGGGCGCAATGACGGGCGGTTCTAAACGGCAGGACGCGCCGGGGCTTCTGTCGGGCGACAGGAAAATAGAAGAAAACGCCGCGCAACTCGCCGAAAAGAAAGCGGAGATGGAAACGCTTAAAGCGCAGAAACTGAAGGCGGAAGAAAAGCGCGACAAGGCGTTTGAAGAACTCGGCATTTTAAACGACCTTTGCAACGAAAAACGCCGTCAGTTAGTTGTGGAACGCGAAAAGCAAGCCGCTTACGAAAAGGCTCTTATCGAACTCGGCAGAGACATCGAGAGCGGCGCGGAACTCATTGAAGAAGTTAACGAGCGGCTGTTGCGCGCTTCGGAGAACATAGAACACATATCGCAGGGCGGACAGAAACTCGAAAAAGACAAAGAAAAAGCCGCAAGCAACGCGGACACGCACAGGCAGGAATACGACGCGCTGAAAAAAGAACGCGACGCCGTGTCGGAAGAAAGCACCGCGATTCAGGTTGAAATAACGCGGCTCAACGCGAAAATATCCACTCTTAAAACTGACGACGAAAGGCTGAAAGAGACCGCCGCGGAGTCGGAACAAGCCAACGCACGCTTAAAGCAGAGCAACGAAAACGCCGCCGAAATGATTGAACAATTAAAGCGCGACGAAGAAAAGGTTACTTTAAGCAAAGAAGAACAGGACTATATCAATAATATCCGTTCTGAAATAGACAAGGCGGACGAATACAAAGCCGCGCTGCGCGAGAAACTCAATAAAAACGGCGAAATCCGCGACGGGCTTACCGAGCGGCTGAACGAACTTTCCGAGAAGAAGCATTCAGAAGAAATCGCGCTTGCCAAAATAGATTCCGACCTTGAAAATATGGGCAACAATATTTTAGAAGACTATCAGGAAACGTACGAAACCGCGCTGCGATTCCGTCAGGACGGTTACGACGCGGCGGCGGGCGAAGCGGAGATAGGCAGAATACGCAGAAAACGTTCTTCGCTCGGCGCGATTAACGCCACCGCGATAGACGACTGCAAGTCGCTTAAAGAGCGTTACGACGAGATGAACGCCCAGAAAGAAGACCTTGAAAAGGCGGAAAGCGACCTGAAAGAGGCGATAGAGAAAATCAAATCGGAAATGCTCACGCAGTTCGACGCGGGTTTCAACAAAATCAACGAGAACTTCCAGAAGATTTTCAAAGAACTGTTCGGCGGCGGCAGAGCGATGCTCGAACTCGACTATTCTCAGGTGGACGACAAGTTAGAAGCGGGCGTCGAAATAATCGCCGAACCGCCGGGAAAGAAATTGCAGAAACTTTCACTCCTTTCGGGCGGAGAAAAGGCGCTTAC
>CAMEHL010000090.1 GCA_945917475.1 uncultured Clostridia bacterium
GTGTAGTGTTTCGTGGGCGCGGCAAATACCGCAACATTGGAAAGTTATGCCGAACAAGTACTTAATGACGAAGATAAAGAATATTTGTCCTATATACAAGGGGGAAGATATTTTATCTTTGACTATGTATGGTGTGATTGTACGGGATTTAGACGCAGGGGGTAAAATGCCGTCATCTTTTGATGGCTATCAATACATAAAAAAGGACAATTTGTTAATGTGCCTTTTTGATATTGATGTTACACCGAGATGTATAGGAATTATAAAGCAAAACGGTATAACAAGTCCTGCGTATAGTCAGTTCAAAATGAAAGAAATAGCAAAGGCGAGATTTTATTATTACTATTATCTAATGTTGGACTATACAAAGGAACTATTGCATCTTGCAAAAAATCTGCGGCATTCGCTTACAGAAGATCAATTGGGTGCAATAAAACAACTTGTTCCGCCACTTGACGAACAGCAAGAAATAGCCGATTATCTCGATAACAAATGTGCCGAAATCGAGCAGATTATCGCGGATAAAAAATCGCAAATCGAAACGCTTGACGGCTTCAAAAAATCACTTATTTACGAATACGTTACGGGCAAAAAGGAGGTGGAATAAAATGGATATAAATTTAATGAACGGTAATTTTTGTTCGGCTGAGCAGTATCATAGAGCCTTAGAAGAAGTCGAAAAAGAAAAAAAACAGCAAAAAATCGAAGAAGAAAGAAAAATAGAAAAATTAAATTCGCCGATTGTAGAACAATTGCGATCATTGGTTGAGCAAAGTAATAAACAAGTCAATGTTTTGCAAGAAGAAAACGAAATACGAAAACAGCAGGTGGCTAAACTTGAAGAAAGCGAAGAAAGAGCCAGAAAGGAAGCAAGATCAGCGAAAATTCTCAGCATCATTTCATTTTGCGTGAGTACGGCAATAGCAATTGCTTCGGTGATTGTGTCGATAGTAAAATAAAATGAAAGGAGGGATAGAATAATGTGGTGGGAATGGATGATATTTGCCATTGTGCTTGTGATTGTTCCATTTGGAGTAAAGGGTTTGAAAAAGCTTGCTTTTTCGGAAATTACACCGACAAAAGAACAAGAGCGTTATGCACGGAATAAAGCTGTTTTATATACGGCATTCTTTTGGCTCTGCGATTTGTTTGGCATGTCTTTTATCATAGACAGTATCACATGTCGCTTTGCGTTTGGCATTATGGTTATGATTTGTATCTTCGCAAATTTAGCGGTTCAACCTGTTGTTGGTGCAAAAGGTTTTTTGTTAAAATTGGGGTTGATTGGCGACTTTTTGTGCGGCGTCGGATTTTCTATATATCTGATTTACATAATCCCAAACAAAGATTTGAGAACGGTTGTTTTGGCAATTGTCGCAGCGGTATATGGCGGAATGATGACTTTGGTCGGCGTTGCGTGGACAATAAAGAAAGGTGACAAAGATAGAAAAGAAGATTTACAGCGACTCGAAAATGAACGAAAAGAAGAGGAACGTATAAAATATAGTCCTGTATTCAGCGTTGTGGAAAAAAACGCTGATCCTCAAAAACGAATATTAATTAATTTAAGCACGGTTGAAAACATAAATAAGATTACTACTAACAAAAAAAACAAGAACAACATCGAACTTTATCCAGTACTCATAGAAAATTCAAGCAAAATAGAGTTTTATGTGTACGGTTTTTTGTTTGATGGCGTTTTCTATGCGACACAAGAAAAATATCTTATAAAGAAAGATTATGGTTTTTGTGTTTATTTCGATGATGATTTGAGTTTTACATGCGAACATAAGATGGCTATTTGTGTAGAGGATTTGATAGAAAACAAATACGAGGCTGAATTAAATGGAATCGTTGAAAATAAAACTCTATACATACGAGGAAATAAAAAATTGCAATTGATGGGAGCATAAAATGAATAATATCTTATCCGAAAAAGAATATCAGCGGTTTATCATAGATAAACTCGTTGCTGAAAACGGCTACATAGAGCGGAAAAACGTGAAGTTCGACCGTAAGTTTGCTATCGACCGTGAAATGCTGTTCAAGTTTCTTGACGATACACAGCCCGAAGCGATGGCGAAGATCCGCAAGGTGTATAAAGACGTTACCGAAGATACGGTGGTCAACTTTATCAATACCGAAATTACGAAAGCGAAAAGCAGTCTGTTATCCGTATTAAAACACGGCGTGGAAATCGCGGGGTATAAGTTAGACCTTATGTATACCAAACCCGCAACGACTTTCAATAAAGACTTGCTTATAAAATACAATAAAAATATCTTTTCCGTAATGGAAGAAGTATGGGCGAGCGATACCGAAAGAATTGACCTTGTGGTTTTCCTGAACGGCTTTGCGATTATGTCGTTTGAACTCAAATGCAATTTTGCGGGGCAGAGTTATCAGGACGCAATCTTGCAATACCGCACGCAAAGAAACCCGAAAACGCGGTTGTTCTATTTCAAGGCGGGGTGTATCGTCAACTTTGCAATGGACTTGCAGGAAGTGTATATGACGACGCGCCTTGCAAACGACGGTACGTTCTTTTTGCCATTCAATATGGGTAGCGGCACGGGAATTGACGCGGGCAAGGGCAATCCCGTTTATCCCGACAAATATTCCGTCTATTATATGTGGGAGGATATACTCAAAAAAGATACGGTGTTAGACCTTATCTCGGAGTTTATCTTTATCGAGCGCAAGGAAGAAACGGACGAAGTAACGGGCAAAACCACGGTAAAAGAAAAGGTAATTTTCCCGCGCTATCATCAACTTGACGTTATCCGCAAAACGATAGCGGACGTGGAAGTAAATCGCACTTCGCAAAACTATCTGATACAGCACAGCGCAGGTTCGGGCAAGACGAATTCCATTGCTTGGCTTGCGCACAGGCTTTCTTCACTTCACGATGAAGAAAACAAAATCGTTTTCGATAATATCATCATCTGCACCGACCGCGTGGTGGTGGACAGGCAGTTGCAGGACGCGGTGCGCGGTATCGAACACAAGACGGGGCTTATCAAGGTTATGGACGATAAATGTTCGTCGGCAGACCTTGCTCTCGCGCTTCAAAGCAATATCAAGATTATCGGCACGACGATACAGAAATTCCCGTATATCGTGGACACGGTGAGAAATCTGAAAAACAAGACCTTTGCCGTGATTATCGACGAAGCGCATTCTTCCACCGCCGGCAAGGATATGGCGGCAATCACGATGACGCTCGGCGCGGGCGAAGTCGATTTTGAAGAGGGCGTTATCGATACGCAGGATATGATTGCGGACGAAATCCGTCGCAACGGAAAACAAAAGAACGTTTCTATGTTTGCCTTTACCGCCACGCCGAAAGCGACTACTCTCGACTTGTTCGGCAGATTAAATGCAAAAGGGCAGAAAGAAGCCTTCCACTTGTATTCGATGAAACAGGCGATAGAAGAGGGCTTTATTTTAGACGTGCTTGCCAACTTCACCGAATACAATACGTATTATCGGCTGAACAAAGAGATTTCGGAAGATCCGAAGTACAAGACGGCGGAAGCCAAAAAGCAAATCGCGCGGTTTGTGGAACTGCACGAAACGAATATCGCGCAAAGGGTGGAAGTGATTGTCGAACATTTCCGCACGACGGTTTTACAAGAGCTCGGCGGAATGGCAAAGGCGATGGTTGTAACGGCTTCCCGCGCAAGTGCAGTCAAGTATCGTCAGGCTTTTGAAGATTACGTTACGAAAAAGGGCTACGCGGGTATTCACGCGCTTGTGGCATTTTCGGGGAAAGTGAAACTGCCCGATGACGAAACGGAATACACGGAAACGCTTATGAACGGCTTTTCGGAAGATAAACTGCCGAAAAAGTTTGATTCAGACGATTATAACGTTTTGCTTGTGGCGAACAAGTATCAGACGGGATTCGACCAACCGAAACTCTGCGCAATGTACGTTTTGAAGAAGTTGCGCGGCGTGAACGCAGTACAAACGCTGTCCCGCTTGAACCGTATCTGTCCGCCGTTTGAGAAAAAGACTTTCGTTCTCGATTTTGTCAACACATACGACGACATCGTAAAGGCGTTTGCGCCCTATTACACGACGACTTTGCTCGCTAACTCCGTTACGCCGTCGGCGGTGTATGAATTGGAAGCCAAGCTCGACGGATATATGATATTGGATCCGTATGAAATAGACTGTCTTGCGGAAATTGTTTATAATAAAACACAAAGTAAGAACAGACAACGTATAAGATTTTATATGCAACGTGCGGAAAAGAAACTCAAAGAATACGACGTTATTAAACAGCTTGAAATCGTGTCCGTCGTACGGCATTTTATCAGGTTCTATGAGTTTTTGATACAGGTGTCTTGCTTTGAGGACGTGGAACTGCACAAAAAGTATCTGTTCCTGACTTATTTTATTTCGTTTATCAATATCAGCAAGCCGGGCGGAGGGTTTGACCTAACGGGCAAAATCAGAGCGGAGAACTTTATTCAGAAAAAGGGCGAAGAACACGTCAAACCGAAAATTACGCCCGATCCGGTTGTGAAACTGCCGACGGCGGAGGACTTTAATCTGACCGAGGATAAGGTAAAACGCCTTTCGGAGATAATCGACGAAATCAACAGCAAAACGGGCAAATCCTACGATAACGACGTGGTTATCAAGGCGATGCTCCAAATTAAAGACCTGATGATGAAGTCGGACAAACTGCGCGAGAGTGCGAAAGCAAACACCGAGAGCGACTTTGCGTTCTCGTATTTCGACGGCATCGACGACGCGCTTATCGAGGGGCTTTCGCAGAATCAGGACTTTTTCTCCTTGCTTCTCAACAATGAAGAAATGAAAAAAGAAGTTCTCGGCATTTTCCTCGGCGAGATTTACAAGAGTTTGAGAGAAGACCAATAAATAGATTTATCTGAATTATCGGGGCTCTCTTTTCCAAAAACTTTCCTGAAAGCTTTTGGAAAA
>CAMEHL010000091.1 GCA_945917475.1 uncultured Clostridia bacterium
GGGGAGCACACTGTGAAAAAAACGGGTAAAATTCTTTCCGCTCTATATCTGGTCCTTATTCTCGCTTTCGTTTACGCGCCCATACTCTTACTGTTCGTATACAGTTTCACCGCGTCTAAAACGGTGGGCGTGTGGACGGGGTTTACGTTCGCGAATTACGAGAACCTCTTTTCGATAAAAGATATAAGAGACGTATTTATAAACACGTTCGTTCTGGCGTTTCTGGCGGCGGCGATTTCAACCGTTTTGGGGACGCTCGGCGCGATAGGCATTTTTTATAACCGCAAATGGCTGGGGAAAATCGTGAAAACCGCGTCGCAGATTCCCGTAATCAACGCGGAAATAGTAACCGCCATTTCGCTCGCGCTCGTGTTTTCGGTGGTGGGGCTGGGTAAAAGTTACGCGGCTCTGCTCATAGGGCATATCGTGCTTTGCGCGCCCTTCGTGGTGCTTTCCGTCCTGCCTAAATTAAAGCAAATGGACGGCAGTTTATACGAAGCGGCTCTCGATCTGGGCGCAACGCCCGCTCAGGCGCTTTTCAAAGTGGTTCTGCCCGAAATACTGCCCGGCGTGTTCTCGGGATTTATGCTCGCCGTAACGCTGTCGCTCGACGACTATATGATAACGGCGTATACCAAACCCGCATCGTTCGAGTCTATAAGCACTTACGTTTTCGGCGCGATTAAAAAACCCCAGAACGCTAAACTTGCGGAACTGCGCGCGATGTCGTCGGTGATATTCGTTATAATGATAGCGGTAGTGCTTATCATAAACTTAAAAAAGAAAAAACAAGACGACGTTAAAGCGTAGTCTTAAACAAACAAAAGGAGAAAACTGAAAATGAAAAAAAACAAAATTATCGGTTGCGCGGTTTTATCCGCGGTTATGCTCTTTTCCGCCACCGTTACCGCGGGTTGCGGCGAAAAGAACGTGCTCAGAGTGTATAACTGTTACGACTATATCGACGAAACGCTCATTTCCGATTTCGAAACTTATTACGAGAACAAAACGGGCGTGAAGATCAAAGTCGAATACGAAAAGTTCGATACGCCCGAAGACGCCTATAACCAGATAAACATACAGAAAGAAGGGTATTACGATCTCGTCTGCCCGTCCGATTATATGATAGAGAAAATGGCGAAAGAGAATATGCTCGAAGAAATAGAGATGCCCGAAGACGGCAACTACGCGACTTACGTTTCGCCCTTTATAAAACAGGTGTTTTCGGACATCAAATGGGAAGGCGGCAAAAGCCTGTCAAATTACGCCGCGGGGTATATGTGGGGAACGCTCGGTCTCGTTTACAATACCGAAAAGGTTGACGGCGAAGACATGACTTCCTGGTCGTCTCTTTGGGATTCGAAATATAGCGGAAAATTCACCATTAAAAACAGCGTGAGAGACACCTATTTCGTGTGCCTTGCCAAATATCACGCGGACGAACTTAACGCGGCGAAAGCGGAATATAACGGAGACGCCGCAAAACTCTCCGCATATCAGGCGACTTTGAAATCGCTTTTCAACGATACGAAAGCGGACACCGTTTCCGCGGTGAAAGGCGTGCTTAATTCGCTTAAAAACAACTGTTTCGCACTCGAAGTGGACGACGGAAAGGAAACCATAATAAAGGGCGACAGCGACATATACTTCGCGTGGAGCGGAGACGCAGTTTACACAATGACGGAAGCGGAAGAAGCGGGCGTTTCTCTCGAATATTCCGTACCCGACGAAGGTTCTAACGTATGGTTCGACGGCTGGTGCGTTCCCAAAGGCTCACGGAAGATTGCGGAAGCGATAGAATTTATCGACTTTTTGTCCAAACCCGAGAACGTGGTCAGAAATATGGACTATTTAGGTTACGTCAGCGTTATCGGCGGCGACGAAGTATTCGATTACGTAAAGGAAACTTACGAAGAGACGGACGGCGAGCATACGATAGATTTGAGTTATTTCTTCGGCAGCGGCGACTATACGGTAAAGACTTCTAATCTGAAAGGCATGTTCTGCGCGCAGTATCCGTCGTTAGACGTTATCAACCGCTGCGTGGTTATGAACTATTTTGCCGACGCGGATAACGAGCGGATAAACACTATGTGGATGGAAGTTACGACATAATGCGGCGCGTTACCATACTGATCTGAATATTTTTAATCTTAAAACGACCGTCCTGTCGTAAAGCAGGAAAAAAATAACCCCCGCCCGTTTTACGGTTTTCCGTAAAACGGGCGGGGAATTTTATTGCCGAAAATTTTATTGCCGAGATTATTATTGCCGCGCCCGTAAACAGGGCGCGGCAATAAAATAATTAAAATAATAGTTTATTCCGTGAATAAACGTTCGGCGGCGACAGTCGGCAACGAAAGAGCGGTTTTTAAGTCGCAACGCTCAATAATCCCAGTCGGGTATATATTCTTTTCCCACGGACGAGAATTTCTGATAGTACATTTTCTCTATTCCGAGCGACATTGCGTAATCTATTACCTTTTCGTATTCGCGTTTGGTTATGCGGCGGTTGAGTTCGGGAAAACGCGACAAATCGCCGAACGGGGTATACTGGCACATAACGTTTATATACGCGTTGTCCTTAACGCCCGATTCCGAAAACCAGTCGAGTATTTTTTCGCTGTCCGAAACGTTTTGCGGAAGAACGAGATGTCTTACGAGCGTTCCGCTTTTCATCATTCCGTCGTTGTCGAAAACGAGCGGTTTTCTCGCCATAAATTCTATCGCGCGCGAAGCGACTGCAAAGTAATCCTTTTTCCCCGTATATCTGAAAGATACTTCGGGTGAGAAAAATTTCAGGTCGGGCAGATAAACGTCTATATATCCGTCCATTTCTTTAAGGACTTCGGTTTTCTCGTAGCCGTGCGTGTTGTATACGACGGGAATACGCGGCTTGTATATATCGAGCGCGCGCACGATTTTATCCGCATAATGAGTGGGCGTAACGAGATTGATATTCGCCGCGCCCGCGCTTTCGAGCGATTTGAAAATATCCGCGAGTTCTCTTACGGTTATTTCCTTGCCGCGTTCGTTGCGCGAAAGGGTATAGTTCTGGCAGAACGCGCACTTTAACGAACACCCGCAGAAAAACACCGTTCCCGAACCGCTCCCGCCCGAAACGCAAGGTTCTTCGAACTTGTGCAGATAGTATTTGGCGATTTTTATTTTATCGCCCGCGCCGCACGCGCCCGCGCTTTTTTTTCGGTCGGCTTTGCAGTCGTTGGGGCAGAGAGAACATACGGGCGAAACAAAACTATTCAAGTTCGAACGCTCCCGTATACAGTTGATAGTATTTGCCTTTTTCGGCAATCAGTTGTTCGTGTGAGCCGCGCTCTATAATTCTGCCGAGTTCGAGCACCATAATAACGTCCGAATTCTGCACGGTGGAAAGTCTGTGAGCAATCACGAACACCGTTCTGCCTTCCATAAGTCTGTCCGTGCCTTTCTGCACGAGCGCTTCCGTTCTCGTGTCGATAGAAGAAGTCGCTTCGTCGAGA
Organism: uncultured Clostridia bacterium; assembly: GCA_945917475.1. Classification (GTDB taxonomy): domain Bacteria; phylum Bacillota; class Clostridia; order Christensenellales; family Borkfalkiaceae; genus UBA1259. Next base: position 3,501 of record CAMEHL010000091.1, read on the forward strand.
ATCATAACGGGCGCGTCTTTTACCGCGGCTCTTGCAATCGACAGAAGTTGCCGCTGCCCCTGCGAAAGGTTAGCGCCGTCGGCGGTCAGCATAGTGTTATACCCGTCGGGCAGTCTTTTTATAAAATCGTCGGCGTAAGCGAGTTTCGCGGCGGCGATACATTCTTCGTCCGTGGCGTTAAGCCTGCCGTAACGGATATTTTCCATAACCGTTCCCGTGAACAGGTTGGTGTCCTGCAAAACTATGCCGAGCGAACGCCTTAAATCCGCTTTCTTTATTTTGTTGATGTTTATTCCGTCGTAACGGATTTTGCCGTCGGCAATGTCGTAAAAGCGGTTTATAAGGTTAGTAATCGTCGTTTTGCCCGCGCCCGTCGCACCGACGAACGCGATTTTCTGACCCGGGTGCGCGTAAAGGGACACGTCGTGCAGAACGACTTTGTCGGGCGTATATCCGAAGTCCACGTCGAACATCTGAATATCGCCTTTAAGTTCGGTATAGGTAATCGTGCCGTCCGCTTTGTGCGGGTGTTTCCACGCCCAGCGTCCCGTGCGTTCTTCGCATTCGGTAATCGTGCCGTCCTTATCTATTCTGCATCTGACGAGCGTAACGTATCCGTCGTCCGTTTCGGGCTGTTCGTCCATAAGGTCGAATATTCGAGACGCGCCCGCAAGCCCCATAACGATTGAGTTGAGTTGTTGCGAGCATTGCGAAACCTGCCCCGTAAACTGTTTGCTGATAGGCAGAAAGGACATTATAACGATTAAGAACGCAAGCGGATCGTATGCCTGAAATCCCGTAAACGTAAGGTTTTTCGCGCCCGATACGACGAGTATTCCGCCCACGAACGCGACCAGAACGTACAACAGGTTGCCGAGATTGCCCATAATGGGCATTAAAACGTTGGCGCAGGCGTTCGCCTTGGTAGTGTCCGAACAGAGTTGTTCGTTTCTCTCGTCGAATCCCGCTTTCGACTGTTTTTCGTGGCAGAACACCTTGATAACTTTCTGCCCCTGCATCATTTCCTGAATATAACCTTCTTCTTTGCCGAGCGAAATCTGTTTTTTCATAAAGTATTTCGCGCTGCCGCCGCCTATCTTCTTGGTAACGAACGTCATTATCACGATACCTAAAAATATAACGAGCGAAAGCCATATACTGAATTTGAACATTAAAACGAGAAGCGTGGTTATGCTTATCGCCGACGACAGAAGTTGCGGCAGACTCTGCGAAACGAGTTGGCGGAGCGAGTCGGTGTCGTTGGTATAAACGCTCATTATGTCGCCCGTTTTATGCGTGTCGAAAAAGCGTATGGGGTAAGACTGCATTTTGCCGAACATTTCCGTTCTTATCTGGTGCAGAAACTTCTGCGTCAGCGTAGCCATAAGCCTGTTATATATGAAAGAGCAGACTACGCTCGCCGTATAAACCGCCGCCAT
>CAMEHL010000092.1 GCA_945917475.1 uncultured Clostridia bacterium
GAAATCGCGAAGGAAATCGTCAGAAACGACGCGATTGACCGCGTTTATATCGCGCTCGATTATTTCGACGCGTCAATAAACCGCATAGCGGCGTGGACGACGGGCGCGAGAAATATGCAGCGTGCGCTTTTATACGCGCTTTTACAGCCGAACGCGAAACTTAAAGAGTTACAGGATTCGCTTAACTATACCGAACTTCTCGTTACTCAGGAAGAAATGAAATTTATGCCTTACGGAGACGTATGGAACGAATATTTAAAGAGACAGGGCGTTCCCGCTTCCGACTGGCTTGACGAAGTAAAAGATTACGAAAAGAAAGTATTGCTCGCGAGAAAATAAGCATACCCGCCCCGAAAAGGGGCGGATTTTTGCGTGCGGAGTGCCGCGTTATCCAAAAGAACGCGTACACGGGCTTATAAAGAAAAAACCGAAAAAGGTATATGAATAAATAAGGAGAAAATTATGCAGCAGACAATAAGGGATTTGGTCGATATTTCGACTTATGCGGGGTGCCGTGCGGATTATACGCAGGGCGGCGGCGGTAATACTTCCGTCAAAAACGATAAAGAAGGCGTTATGCTTATCAAAGCGTCGGGTTACAGACTTAAAGATATAACCGAAAACAACGCTTTCGTCGCGGTGAACAGAAAGAAAATTTACGATTATTATAAATCCGTCGATTTAACCGTTAAAAAGGATTACGAAAAGGAAAGCGCGGATATCGCTAAAAGTTCGGTAATCGCGGTCAGCGGTATGCCCGTTCTCCGTCCCAGCGTAGAAGTCGGTTTCCACGCCATATTGAAAAAATACGTTATCCATACCCATTCCGTTTATGCAAATATTCTCACTTGCAGCAAAGAAGGCGAGAAAATTGCGGAAGAACTGTTCGGCGGTAAAGATTACGGATATATTTTCCTGCCGTATATCAATCCCGGTTTCGAACTTACTCTCGCTATGAAAAACAAGATAAACGACTATATCGCCGAAAAGGGGAAATATCCCGAAATTATTTTTATGAAAAATCACGGTCTCGTAGTTTGCAGCGATTATCTCGACAGGGTTAAAGCGCTCAACACCGACGTCAATGAAACGATAAGAATACGTTTCGGTCTTGCGGACGACTTCCACGAAGTTATTCTGAACAAAACGGAAGACGGCTTTGTTTCCGATACAAATTCCGTTACGGATTTCGTCAGAGATAATACGCTCGATAAAGCGTTTCTCGATAAATATCCGCTTTATCCCGACCAACTCGTATACTTAAACAATATTCTTGCGCATTCGCCTCAAACGCTCTCGATAAACGGCGACAAAGTCGTCTATCACACAGATATAAAACAGGCTACCACGCTCGAAGAAACGCTCGCCGCGTATCTGTTCGTTATAAAAACGATAAAAGACAACGGGCTTACCGTTCAGACTATGAGCGAAAAAGAAGTTGATTTTATCAACAACTGGGAAGCGGAAAAATACCGCCGTTCGGTTAAATAGCGCGCTGCTCGCCGCGGAAAATTTTTGGCTTTCCGATTTAAGCCGTACGATTTTTATAATACCGACGATACGGTTATAACTCGATAATATTAACTCGCACCCGCGCCGCTTTTGCGGCGCGGGAGCAAGTTTTAAATTGAAAAAACAGTGGATTATCCAAACGGAAAAACAGAACCGTATTAAACGGAAAAATTTCAAAGAGTTATGTTTAACAGTATAATTTACCGCAAAAAAAACGGCTCAAAACTGCCGTTTTAAGCCGTTATGGTAGAGGCGTAGGGACTCGAACCCTAGACCTCTCGCATGTGAAGCGAGCGCTCTAACCAACTGAGCTACGTCTCCGTAACGCAAATTATTTTATCATAATATTTTGCGTTTGGCAAGCGTTTTAGCCATATTCTGCCGCTTTGCCGAAAATGTTTTTTATTCGCCGCCGATTATTCTTCTCGCAACGTAAACGCCGCTTGCCGACGCGTGCGACAGAGAATGGGTCACACCGCTGCCGTCTCCGATAACGTACAAGCCTTTGAGTTTGGTTTCGAGATTGTCGTCGATTTCCACTTCCATATTGTAAAATTTGACTTCTACACCGTAGAGAAGAGTGTCGTCGTTCGCCGTGCCGGGCGCAACGTTGTCCAGCGCGTAAATCATTTCTATAATTCCGTCCATTATACGTTTGGGAAGAACGAGACTCAAATCGCCGGGCGTTGCGGACAGGGTGGGGGTTACAGTGCACTCTTCTATACGTTTAACGGTGCTTCTTCTGCCGCGGATAAGGTCTCCGAAGCGTTGAACTATTACGCCGCCGCCGAGCATATTCGACAGTCTCGCGATGCTTTCAGCGTAACCGTTGCTGTCTTTGAACGGCTCGGAAAAATGTTTGGAAACAAGCAGAGCAAAGTTCGTATTTGACGTTTTAAGCGCGTTGTCTTCGTAACTGTGCCCGTTTACGGTAACGATTCCGTTCGTGTTCTCATTCACGACTATGCCGTTGGGGTTCATGCAGAACGTTCTTACGTTGTCTTCGAATTTTTCCGTTCTGTAAACGATTTTACTCTCGTAAAGTTCGTCGGTAAGGTGAGAAAAAATTTCAGCGGGCAGTTCCACTCTCACGCCAATATCGACGCGGTTGGATTTGGTGGGAATACCTAATTTCCCACACAAAGACTGAACCCAGTTGCTTCCGCTTCTTCCGACGGAAACTATACAGTTTTTGCATAAGAATTCGCCGTTTTTGGCAATAACCTTAAAGTTTTCTCCGTCTTTTTGTATATCTAAGACGGGCGTATCGAAATACATTTCGATTTTGCCTTTAAGTTTATCGTTAAGGTTTTGCAAAACGACATAGTTTTTATCAGTGCCGAGATGCCTTACTCTCGCGTCTAAAAGGTTGAGTTTATTCTGCAGGCAGGTTTTTTTAAGATGCGTGTTCGCGGTGGAATACATTTTTGTGCCCATTCCGCCGTTCTCCATATTTATAACGTCCACGTATTCCATAAGGCTGATCGCTTCGCGTTTACCTATATGCTCGTGCAGACTGCCGCCGAAAGCGTTGGTTATGTTGTACTTGCCGTCGGAAAACGCGCCCGCTCCGCCGAAACCGGACATAATCGAACAGGTTTTACAGTTTATGCAACTCTTGACTTTTACGCCGTCGATAGGGCATTTTCTTTTTTCAAGCGAATGACCCAAATCGAACATCGCTACTTTAAGTTTTTTGTCTGACTTTGCAAGTTCGTAAGCGGCATAAATTCCGCCGGGACCCGCGCCGACTATTATCACGTCGTACATAATAAACCTCCGTAGAAAAACAAAGCGGATTTCCAAACGCCATTTTAACATATTAGTTGAACATAATCAAGCGTTTTCGTTCGTTTTTTTGCAGTCTTAAAAATATAATTGATTATTTTTATATTTTAGTGTAATATATATAAGAACAAAGTTAAATTAAACGGAGGAACGTATGAGAATAATACTTAATCCCGACAAAGAAGTTGTGAAAAGCGTCCGCGAAGGGTTAAAACTTAAAGACGGATACTGCCCTTGCCGACTTGCCAGAACGGAAGAAAACAAATGTATGTGTAAAGAATTCCGCGACCAGATAAATGACCCTGCGTTCGAAGGCTTTTGTCATTGTAAACTGTATTATAAAGAAAAATAATCGTTACACCAGACAATAGCCTTTTTATTTTTTGATTTTATTATTGATGTAATGTTTCAAGCGAAAGCGATTAGGCGTCTTTTCGAACGTTTGACAATATTTGACTGAATTGTTATAATTCTTATATTTGATAGTAAAATAATGGAAATTTAATTGTATGAAACGTGAGATGCGACTCGGGCGGCATTTGACGTGCAAACGTGACGGGCAAGCCCTGCGTAGCGAAAAGCGGAGCAGTCAGCAATCGGCGGAGACGGTTGCGTGAAGTAAAAAAATAGTTCCGACAAAGAAGTTGCCGAAACTATTGTGGCAGGGGAGACGCGACTCGGGCGGCATTTGACGTGCAAACGTGACGGGCAAGCCCTGCGTAGCGAAAAGCGGAGCAGTCAGCAATCGGCGGAGACGGTTGCGTGAAGTAAAAAAATAGTTCCGACAAAAGACTTGCCGAAACTATTATGGCAGGGGAGACGCGACTCGAACACGCAACCGGCGGTTTTGGAGACCGCTGCTCTACCAATTGAGCCACTCCCCTAAAAGCATTATGATTATATACTAAATATAAAAAATAGTCAATTAAAATGAGGTAAAAATGGAAAAGAAATTTAAGTTAGGCGTTATAGGGGCGGGGTTTATGTCTTCCGCGATTATCGGCGGGGCTTTATCTTCCGGTTTTCTTTCCGCCGATGAGATAATCGTTACCGATAAAAACGCCGAAGCGCGTGAAAAAATCGCGCGTTATAACGTTACCGTTGCGGAAACCAAAGACGTTTTCGACAATGCGGAATTCGTGCTTTTTGCCGTTAAACCGCAGAATTTCGCAGAGTTAAAAGAATATTCGACGGAGCGTTCGTGCAGAAAACTCATTTCCATAATGGCGGGCGTAAAGCGCGAAAAAATCCGCGGTGTTTTTGCGGGAGCAAAGGTTGCGAGATGTATGCCGAACACTCCCTGTTCGGTGGGGAACGGCGCGGTCGGGATAGACCTTTCCGATTATACCGACGAACGCGACGTTGAGTTTATTAAGGGGTTGTTCGGCTCGTTTGCGAAAGTTGCATTGCTCGACGAAAGCAAACTTAACGCGGTTACGGGCATAAGCGGCAGTTCGCCCGCGTATTTTTATTTGTTTCTCAAAGGCATAATAGAAGCGGGCGTAAAGCAGGGTCTCGATTACGGAACGGCAAAAGATTTTGCCACCAACACTATGATTGGCGCGGGTAAGATGGTCCTTAATAATCCTGATAAATCTCTCGACGAGTTGATAACGGCGGTG
>CAMEHL010000093.1 GCA_945917475.1 uncultured Clostridia bacterium
GACTGTTGAATTCGGTCGAATTAAAAGCGCTCCTGTCGTTCTGGTAGAGATAAGCGGTAAGCCCTTCGGAATCGAGTTCGTCCCACAGCGTATAGAACATATAATTCATATAATACACAGTCATACCGCAGGAATAAGGTTTAACGGTTTTGCCCGTGCGGGGGTTGGTAAGATTAGCGTTTTTGGTCGCTACGCATAAGTCGATAAGTCCCTGCATGGTAGTCGGCCATTGACCTTTTACGTATTCGCCGTATCCGTCTATTTTATCGAGATACCCCTGGTTGTAGATAAGTCCCCAGTTAGAGTAAATATACGGGAGCAAATACACTGATTCGCCGTATTTGCCTAATTTCGTAATGTTTTCGTCTCTCGCTCTCCCGTTCGCGGGCGTGCCGTATTTATCGGAAGAAAGCACGTCGTCGAGCGACGCTATTTTGTTCTTGTTAGTCCAGTCGAGCCAGTTGCTGTTGCCCTGCGCCACGAAATATATATCGTCTTTCTCGCTGTTGGGCGCGCCCATAACCGTCTCGCTCGAAGTAATGAGATTAGGGTCGGCGGAAACTTCAACGACGATACCCGTCTCCTCGTAATAAGCGGTTGCGAGCGCTTCCATCCACTCTCCGCCCAGCCCCGCGTCCATTATCTTTACGTAAACGGCGTCGCCTATTTCGTGTCCGTTAAAGGTGTAATCCACGCCTTCTTTCTTTTCGGTAGTCTGTTTAGGTCCGCAACCGAAAAGAAAACTCGCGCACAATACTGCCGAAACGATACCTGCTAAAATCTTTTTCATATAGCCTCCTTTAAATGTATTTTCTTCCGTCCCGCTCGGCATACCGGGCGGGACGGAACGTTTAAAGTTTAATCTTTAATTAACGATTGTCTCGTTTTTCCGTAGCCGTCCGCGCGGACGGTTTGTCGGTTTTAATTCGTCAATCGGTCAATCAGTCGTGTTTTCTTCTCTTTACCGCGATTATTACCGCGCCTGCCGCGAGAACGAGCGCGCTTATGCCTATTCCGTTTATCGACGAACCGCAATCGCAACCCGATTTTTCTTCGGTTTCGTTTGCCACTCCGTCGTCGTAAGTGAGCGCGAGTTCGTTAGACGTAAACGTTCCGAACGCGTTGGTTACGGTAAACGACACTTTGACCGTGCCTTCCGAATTGAAGTTGAGCGTTTTGGTCTCCGCGTTATAAGTCGCGTCGCCGTCTATTTTAAGTTCGGAAACCGTTTCTCCGTCAATCGCGAAATGCGAAAGCGTAAGTCCCGCTCTGGGTTTATCGAACGTGGTTTTTCCGCTCGTCGTGGCAACGGTAACTTTCATCACGTCCGCCGCGGCGGTAGGCGTAGCGGATGCGGAAGAAATTTTAACGCTGTAATCCTTGCCTAAATCCTGCATAACGATTTTGGTGTATTCGCCGAGTTCGGAATCGCCGTCCGCGACGTATATATCGAGCGCGGGCGTTTCCGCGTCGCCGGCGTAGAGCGCGAGATAGTAGCCTTCGCGCACGCCTTCGAGATAATACGGGATAGCCGAAATCTTGATTTTGGTCGCCTTTCCGCTCGCGAACGCACCTTCGGGATAGTCCGCTTTCAGCATTTTTGCGTAATCGTTTTTCGTGCCGTTTCCTATAAGGATATTGCTATCGGAGAACCAGAACACGAGACCGCCCTTAGAATAATCGGAATCCGACTTGGCTTTAAGCAGGAAATACACGGAGAAATTGCCGTCCGCTCCGTAAGTCGGAGTGAAGTTGAAAGTAATTTCGTCCGCGGCAGCCGTTTTGAGCGAAACTTTTTCGCTGTACGCGCCGTAGCCTTCTTCGCCGCTCTGTTTTCCGTTGGAAGTAAGACCGAAAGTAACGCCGTCGCTTCCTACGGGCATCAATTCGGAAACGTCTTTACTCGCGACGTCTTCGGATACGACGGGGTTAGGCATATCTTCGGGAATAATGAGATTTACTTCGTTTACCCATAACTGCGTGCCGTTCCAGAACCCTTTGTCTTCTATTTCCGTGCCGTACATTAAATAGATATACTGAATTTTGCCCGAACCGTCCGCGAGAGCGGAAACGTCGTCTATTTTAAACGTAAACTTGGTAGACGGCCCCTGAACAATCATCTTTGCGGCGTAACCCGTGGGGTTCCCTTCGGAATCGGTAAACGCAGTCGTCTTTTCGCCGTAAATATAGAATTCGTGGCTGCCGTATAACCAGTCGGTGAACATATACGTGATTTCAAGCCGAGCAAAGTTTGCCGCTTTAACGTTGCCGAGATTGAGAGTCTGAACTACGTTTTTGGCTTTCAGCACGTCGTTAGCCGTTTCGTCGTTGTCAATAAACTCGAATCCGGGGAATTTTTCCGCGTTATAAGTCTTGAACGCGGGGTGTTCTACGTATCCGTACGGTTCGTAAGCGGAACCGTGATTTACGAGCGCGGTCCAGGTAACGTTTTCGTCAACGATAGCACGGGGATTCGTCGTCGTACCGTCCACTAAATCGCCCGCCTGCAAACGCAGAGTTTCGGCAGGGATTTCCGGTTCTTTCACGTTGAGTTTAACGTAATCGGCGAAAACCATTCCGCTCGCAGTATCGAGAGCGTTCTTTTTTACAAAAACGAAACCCGTGATATTGCCGTCTCCGTCCGCAAGATTAGCCGCGTTCAAAGTTAAAGTGGTAACCACGTTACCCCAGCCCGTCGTTATGCTTTCAAGCGGGTTTGCAAATTCCGTATCGGAAAGCGCATAACCCGTTATTTCTATCGTTCCGTTTCCGTCCGTCCAGTTGCCCACGCAAAGACGAAGTTCAACCGTGTCGTAGTCCGCTGCCTTAAACGATTTTCCGAATTTAACCGTTATCGCTCCGTTTCCTACCGTTTTAAACGTTATTTTCGTTGAACCGTCGCCGCCGAAAAGACCGCTATACGCGTCCGTTTCCTGCGTGCTTACTTTCGCTCCTTCGTATTCGAACCAGGCGTCCGTAAGGTTAAAGTCGAGCGTTTGAGTAGTGGGTTCTTCGGGTTGGGCGGGCGTTGCGGCAACGGCAGTCGCACCGAAGAGAGCAAGATGGGTCGTTGCCCCTACGTTGTTCAGGTGTAACGTTACGCCGTATACTTTTCCGTCTTCTTCTTTAAGTAACTCGGTAGAGATAGTCTCCTGTCCTACTGCCACGTCCATTTCCGCTTTTCCGCCTACACCACCTTGTTTTGCATCCTGAAACCAGTGTGCGGGAAGGGTAGCAACCGCTTCCGCAGACCTTTCCGTTCCGCTTACAACGCCGCCCGTCGTAACGGGTTTGTATACGGACGTGTTCTGCGGATATCCGCTTAAATCGTTTGACGATATGTCAACGTAATTGTATTTGAGTTGAATTGCGGAGTATTCCGTCGCGTCAATCGGTTCGGAGAACACGAGAGTTGCGTATCTCGCCTCGTTCGACGCGTTGGTAGCGTATTGTACAAGATGAGTCGCGTTCTTTGCCTTAAGCGAAGCCCATTGTCCGTCTCCCGCAACAAGACCGCCCTTATTTTCGCCTGCCGCGTTATAGAATAACACGCTGTAAGTTACGTCCTTATTCGCAGCTGCGACCTTTTTAGTCGGAATAAGTCCGACGGCAGAGAGCGCAAAAGCCGCCGCACACAGTACGGACAACAATGCAATCGTAAAAGTCTTTGTTCTTTTCATAATTCTTCTCCTTAAATATATTTATAACCACAGAAACGCCGCCGACCAAAACAAACGAACGAATTCCGTCCGCCGCGCGGCGCGTCGCCCCTGTAAATTATTCTCCTTATCGTTTATATTTAACCGCGCGGGCGTTCTTTTCCGCAAACACCTTGACGTTTTAACACGGCTTCCGCAAATACGGAACGGGCGCGCAATCATTACCCCTTTTACTTTTTCAATTTTATTCTACCATTGCAAAAACCCGTTGTATAGAACAAAAGAATTTATAAATAGCACTTTTTTCGGAATAAAAATGCTTTTTTATGAAGATTATCTCCCCTGTTTAAGAGAAAAAACCTATTTTTCGGTACTGTCAGGCGAACGGAAAAGAGAAATACGCCTTATCCGAAATTATGCCGATTCAGTGCCGCTTGTGTAACCGAAAAAAAGATAACAGTCTTTTATACATTATATTTTATATGAAACAAGTTCAATTACAATATAAATTTCTGCATTAAACTATAATAAAATTGCCGATTGCTTGACTGTTCCGACAAAATAATATATAATGTTATAAAAAAGGAATCGGCAAAATGTTCAAACGTTACGAACTCGAACAATACTTTCCCGCGGACTCGGATTGTCCCGTGCCGAGTTACATTATATTTACGGAAATAACTTTCCCTATGCCCGTAAAATTGTTTTCGCACGTTATATCGGAGTTTATGTTCATAGAAGAAGGCAACGCTTACGCGCGTGTGGAAGATAAAGACTATCCCGTGTATAAAGACGATTTTTATATCGTTAATCCCACCGTAGCGCATACCGAATATATGAAACCGGGCACGAAAGTCGGCATTAAATATTTCATAATCGGAATAAAAAACGTATCTTTCGAACCGAAAGACGTTGCCGACGTTTCCAAACCTATTCGTCTTAAAGATACGGGCAGAATTAAACCGCTCATTCATTGGCTGTACGAAGAACTTTCGCGTGAGACGGTAGATGATAAAGCGGTTACGAGCGTTTTCTATCTGCTTTTGGACGCGGTAAAACGGACTTATAATACGGAAGCCGTGCCCATAAACCACGTTACCAACGACGATTCTATAAACGCTATCGTAAAATGGCTCGACAACAACTATTTAAGCCAGCCTACCATAGAATTCGTAAGCAATAAGTTTT
>CAMEHL010000094.1 GCA_945917475.1 uncultured Clostridia bacterium
CGCAATATAATTTCCGTCAACTTAAAATTTCAATCAGCGGAGCGCACCGTTCAGTAAGGTCCTATCCAGAGACTTTTGAGAACGGGATAAACTATAATTTCCGTTCCGTCGAGCCCCGCAAAGGTATTCTCGTCGAACACCGTTCTGTCGTTTATCTCTATTTCCTTTCCGTCGATATACGTTACCCATTTTTCGAATGCATAATCTTCTTTGTTATAAGGCACGCCGTTCGGAATTCTGTTTATAAGCGAGCCGCCGTAAGCCACTTTTATAGTCGACTTATATTCGTCGGAAAGAACGACCTTTTTATCCGACTGTTTGGCGTTAAGCGGAGTATCGGTAAAAATAACCGTATAATACTCTTTCGTCCAGACCGCTTCTAAAACCACGTTGTCCTGTAAATTTTTCAATTCGGTAACCGTGCCCGTTCCGCCCCTTATCTGCCAGCCCGCAAAAAAGTATTTGTCTTTAACGGGTATAACGGAAGAAAGTTTCACCGTGCTTCCGCCGAGAACGTAAGTAGGCTTATCGCCGTCAAACCTACCGCCCGCAAAGTCGTACGATACGGAATAGCCCGAACCCTCCTGCCATACCGCCACGGCGGTTATATCTTCGGTATAAAGCCACTCCGTGCCTGTGTCTATGCTCTTTCCGTCGGAATTCGTCGCTTTCCAGCCTGCAAAAACGTATCCGTCTTTACCCGGCACGGGCAGGTCGGGAACGAGACTTCCGTAAGCAATCTGTTTCGTGCCGAACGTATCCGCCGAACCCGCGGTATCGAACGAAAGGTTATAATAATTAACCGTCCATTTAGCGACGAGCGTAATATTTCCCGTTTTTCCGCTTATTTCGGTAAGCGTTTCATCGGAATCCGATAACGCCCACCCCGCGAAGGTGTAGCCTTCGCGTTCGGGAATAATTCCCGTCAGGTCGACGACGTCTCCGTCTTTATAAAACGTAACGCGGTCTCCCGTGAGATTGCCTCCCGAAAGGTTATAAGATATGGTATATACCGAGACTTCTTGCCAGGTGGCAACCGCGGTAATGTCTTTATCGTATTTCCATACCGAGCCCGCGTCGAGATAAACGCCGCTTTCAGATTCCGCTTTCCAGCCCGTGAACGTAAAACCAGCTCTCTCGGGTACGGGCAGTTCGGGAATCTCGGAATCGTATTTAACTTTTACGACTTCGAGAGAGACATCCGCCCCGTTAAGGTCGAAAGAAAGTCTGAACCTTTTAGCGCGCCATACCGCGGTTACCGTGCTGTCGGAAACGATTTCGGACAGGGCAACGTTCCAGTGGTCGAAGTCGTAACCCGTTTTCTCGTATACGGGTTCGACTATTTTAGCCGCGCTGCGCACCGTCTGCACTTCTTCGCCGCTGACGAGAGTTCCGCCGTCGCCGTTGAAAGTAACCGTAAAGGTTCTTCCGCAAGCCGCCGCGAAAGCGGATAACGATATAATTGCCGCCGTCAACAGAAACAAGAATAATTTTTTCATATATTTCCCCGTGAACGCGCGATAACGCGCGGTAAAATCCCCACTCTGCGCTCTCGACCGCAAATGCGCCGCATATACGCCCGATAGCATTTATATTGTAACAAAACCGAAGAAAAAATGCAAGACTTTTGAGAATTATTCCTATTTTTATTTGATATTTTATGAATTTTTTGCGTTTTCGATATTTAAGCACCGTATTTTGACATAATTTTAAGCAGCGCGCCCAGACCGTCGTTGATTTTTTCTTTGACCGCGTCCGAAATATTGCCCCTTTCCGCTTCCGCAAGCGAGAAATTAAGGTCGTTTACCGTGCGCTTATCCGCGGCGGAAAGCGAAAAATAATCCAGCCGCGACACGACCGACCGTATGTGCGCGAAATCGAGATCGCACGTTTGCCCCGCGCCCTGTCTGCGCGTTCCCGAAGTCTTTAATATCTCCACCTTCTCGTCGACGGCGGCTGCGCGCCTTAAACTCGTACCGCCGCGTACTTCTTCGCCGCTTTCCGACACGGGTTTTTCGCCGCTCTCTCCCGCGCGTTTTATTCTGCCGTCGATAAACCGCACGAGTTCGCGCTGTCTGTCGGTTACGCCGCTCTTTTTAACGGGAACGCCGAGTACGGGCAAAGACAAAACGAGCGCGAAAAAAACCGCGGCGAAAACGTATTGAACGGTTTTGCCGTCGGCATAAGGAATAAACTGCGCGGCTATCGCCGCGCCCGAAACTATAAAATAACGCGCCCTTTTTCTGACGCCGTAACCGTCAAAGCAAAACGCGAAAACGGTCTCCGCCACACACGCGACGAGAACGGCGCACAGCCCCGCGAGAAAAATCCAGCCGCGCGCTCTTACAGCCGCGCCCGAAAAAAAGTCGTTGAAAAAATCGGTCATACCCCACCCCGCAAATATTGTCTACGCCGATAATATCACGGCGTTAAGCGCGGCGCGGGGCGGTTTTTGTCGAAAGAACGCTTATATTAAGTTATTTCCGCAACGTCGCCCGAAAAAAGGTTGACGAGAATTTTTTTAGCCGTTTTTTTGCCGAGCAGTTTTTCCGCGGTGGCGGCGTAAAGGTTTAACTGAGTGGCGTAACGCTTTTTAAGCGCGGCGGCGGAAAGCCGCGAATACTTGTAATCTATCACGGTGATTTCTTCGCCGACGGCGAGAAGGTCGATAACGCCCTGTAAAACCACGTTTTCGCCCGAATCTACGCCGTAAAGAAAGTTCGCGCGCGCCTGCGTTATAAAACTTTTCTCCCTGTACAGTCTGCAGTTCTTTATTTCTTCGAACACCGCGCTTGTCGCCGCCTTTTTTATGCGTTCCACGCTCACGAGCGAAAGTTCTTCGCGCGTAATCGCGCCGCGCGCCGTCATGCTTTCTATCTGCGCGTCGAATTCGTCCGCACGGGAAAAGTCAAAGTGCTGCATGATTTTGTGCGCGATATTGCCGCGTTCCGTGTCCGTAGTCTCGTCCGCGGCGATTGTTTTTGCGACCGACGGCAACGGCGACTTAAATAAATCCGCCGCGCTTTCACTCTCCGCGTTTACCTGCGTAACCGTCGTCTTTAAGGGCAGAACGCAGTCTGCGGCGTAGGGATAGGCATACGAAAAATTGCTCTTCATCCGCGCGACGAGTTTTTCGTCCGTCTTTCCGACGAGAATTTTTCTCGGTTCTCTCGTTATCTCCGCCGCGCCGAAGTCGCCCTTTTCCCACACGGTAACGGGCAGAGAGTCGGGAACGTAGTCGAGAAATTTATCCGCCCCCGAGAAAACCGAGCGCCGTCCGTCGTCTTTTCCTTCGAAAGTAAGGTGCAGAGAATACGCCGCGCGCGTGGTCGCCACGTAAAAAAGGCGCATCTCTTCTTTCATTCTGTTCTCGCGCATTTTTTCCTTGATAAGTCCGCGGAAAGGCGTTTCGTAAAAGGTTCGGGCGACGTCGTCGTAATATCTCGTGGCGAATCCGAGTTCTCTGTCCGCCAAAATATCGCCGTACTCTTCGCGGCTGTTGGTTTTTCTCTCTAATCCGCAGACTATAACTACGGGAAATTCAAGCCCCTTAGAAGCGTGTATGGTCATAATGCGCACGTTGTCTTCGCCGCCGCACTCTGAAACGGCGAAAGCGTCTCCGCCGCGTTCCGCTCTGCGCAGAAACTCGGATACGGTAAGGGGTTTTCCGTCGCTTTCGGTAAGAGACGTAAACCGCCTGACTCTTTTCGCTTTAAGTTCTCCGTCCGGTTCTGACAGTAAAAATTCTTCGTAATACGCGTCTTTTATAAGCCTTTGCAGCGTTCCGCCCGCCCCTTCGTAATCGGACGTAAACCGCACCCGCCCGAAATACTCCTTAAACCGCGCGAGCCTTTCGCCGAGCGGATTGTCCGCGTTTTCTATATAGTATTCGAACGCACGGTAAAAACCGCCGCGCGCATTGCCGCCGTTTTCGGTATAAAACAGCGCGACGGCGGCAAGGTCTTCTTCTGTAAAGCCGCCTATCTTGCTCTTTAAAACGGATACGAGCGCGACGTCGTCTATAAAACATTCGACGAGTTTAAGCGCGTATAAAAGGGTTGCTACTTCTGGATAATCGCACACGTTCTGCCTGACTTCGGACGCGACGGGTATGCCGCGCTTAACGAGCCCGCTTACCACCTTTTCTACGTACGCGCCGTCTCTGTTGCGCGTCAGTATCACTATATCCGAACAGGTAACGCGCTTAAATTCCTTCGCTTTCGGGTCGTAATACTTTTTGCCGAGTTCGCCGCGTATAAGGTTCGCTATGAGCGCGGATATATCCGTACCGCTTTCGGCTTTCTCCTTTTCTATTTCGGCGAGAATATCGTAAATTCTCGGACTTTCGGCGGCGCGGCGTTCCGTTTCCTTTTTAAAAAGATGAAGTTCCGCCCTGCCTTCTCCGCCGTCCGCGTAACCGCCGCCCGAGACGAGCGCGGAAGTTTCTTTATAATTCTCTCCGAAGTATTCTTCGGTCATAGAATAGGAAAATATCTCGTTCACCGTGTTTATAACCGCGTTTGACGAACGGAAGTTATGGTTTAACAACACCGTCTTTTCGCCGCGCGCGCGCATATCGCGGAGTTTTCCCGAAAAAATCTCGGGGCGGCAGCCGCGGAATCCGTATATGCTCTGCTTCACGTCGCCCACCATAAACGCGTTCCCGCGCGAAACGCGCGATATTATTTCTTCCTGAACGCCGTTTACGTCCTGATATTCGTCCACGAAAACGTATTTGTATTTGTTACGCACCGCGTCGCGCACGCGCTCGTCGTCAAGCGCTTTTAATGCGAAGTGTTCCAGGTCGGAAAAGTCGAGCGCATTTTCGTCCCGCTTTTTCTCCGCGT
>CAMEHL010000095.1 GCA_945917475.1 uncultured Clostridia bacterium
CAACAGCCCAGAGATCGGTATAAGGAACGCAGACAACCACTTCGGGCTTGGATTTAGCCACGA
The DNA here is from genome assembly GCA_945917475.1 of uncultured Clostridia bacterium. GTDB lineage: Bacteria > Bacillota > Clostridia > Christensenellales > Borkfalkiaceae > UBA1259. Next base: position 64 of record CAMEHL010000095.1, read on the forward strand.
GCGGTTTAAGGTCGTTTATAAGCGCTACGGCCTCCGCAGCCGTTTTGTTCATCTTCCAGTTTCCAGCAATTATAGGTTTTCTCATTGTAGTTCTCCGTGTTTAGTTTTAAGTATAAAGATTTTTTAAGTTTTTATCCGTATATCGAGTCCCGTTCCGCGAAAATCAGTCTTTTTCGTTAAGGCATTCGATACCGGGGAGTTTTTTACCCTCGAAAAGTTCCAAAGACGCGCCGCCGCCCGTGGAAATATGAGTCATTTTGTCGGCAAAGCCGAGTTTGGTTACGGCAGCCGCAGAATCTCCGCCGCCGATTATCGTAGTCGCGTCGGTATTCGCGAGCGCCTGAGCCACCGCTATCGTTCCCGCGGCGAAACAGGGGTTCTCCGAAACGCCCATAGGTCCGTTCCATATAACCGTTTTTGCGTTTTTAACCGCGTCCGCAAACAGTTTGCAGGATTTAGGTCCTATATCGAGAGCGTCTTCGTCGCAAGGTATAGAATCTATATCATGAACGAAAGTATCCACTGTCGCGTCTATGGGGTCGGGGAAGTTTTTGGTGGAAACGACGTCGAGAGGCAAAAGAAGTTTTTTGCCGAGCGTATCCGCTTTTTTCATCATATCCGCGCAATATTCGAGTTTTTCGGTATCGACGAGCGATTTTCCCACTTCGTAACCTTTCGCTTTAAGGAACGTATAAGCCATTCCGCCGCCGATTATAAGCGTATCGCATTTTTCGAGAAGATTGCTTATAACGTTGAGTTTATCGGCAACTTTCGCGCCGCCTAAAATCGCCACGAACGGACGGACGGGGTGGTCGAGCGCGTCCGCCATAACCGAGAGTTCTTTTTCGATAAGGAACCCGCAGACGGCGGTCTTTACGAAACCGTATTCGACGATAGCGGCGGTCGACGCGTGCGAACGGTGAGCAGTTCCGAAAGCATCGTTGACGTAAATATCGCAATAAGACGCAAGTTTTTTGCAAAGCACTTCGTCTCTCTTTTCTTCGCCCGCTTCGAAACGGGTGTTTTCAAGAAGAACTATTTCGCCGTCTTTGACATTTGCAACCGCGGCGTCGGCGGATTCGCCCACAACGTCCGTCGCGAAGGTAACTTTCTGCCCGAGTTTTTCGGAAAGTCTTTCGGCAACGGGACGGAGAGAAAGTTTCTCTTTGTCTTTAAGCGCCTTTTTAAGATATTCCGCGGTGGCTGCCGCTCTTTCGTTTTCGGGCAACGCCTCAACCGCTTTCTTTTCTTTCTTGTTAAGTCCGAATCCGGGCGTCAGAACGTTATGGGGTTTTCCCAAGTGCGAACAAAGTATGACTTTCGCGCCGTGTTCAACGAGATATTTAATCGTGGGAATAGCCCCGTCTATTCTCGTTTCGTCGGTAATTTTGCCGTCTTTCATCGGGACGTTGAAATCCACTCTAACAAGACATCTTTTACCCTTAACGTCTACGTCTTTAATAGTTTTCTTGTTCATTGAAGAACCTCCGAAATATTTTTTACTTTTTTATATTCCCAAAATTTCCCTATTTTATCATATTCTATAACATTATAAATTGAAATGCGCGTTTTGTCAATCGTTTAACGGCTTTTATGCATTTTCTGAACGATTTTATTACGCTTTTTCAAACATTTCCCGTTTTAGTTAAAAGGTCTGCTTTCTTGCTTAACAAGAAAGCAGACCATAAGTTTGTCGTTTTTACGGTTTGCCGTCTTTACGCCGACGGCTTTACCGATATTTTTATTTATTGTATTGAGTGATACTGAACGCCACGTTGGTTATATGGTCGCCCACCCTTTCGAGATTAGATACCGTCTGAAGGTATACCGAGCCGACCTGCGGAGAACAAATACCGCGTTTCAACCTGTCGAGATGTTTGTCTTCGAGATCGACGCTGAACTTGTCGATTTTTTCTTCCAACTCGTCCACCTTTCCGAGATAAGACCTTTCGCGCTCGTCGAACGCTTTAATAGACACGTCGAACAATTCGTTTATAGTTCCGTTTACGGCTTTGAGTTCTTCCGCCGCTTCTTCCGAAAGGCTCATCTCTTCTTTTCTCAAACGGAACGCGTATTCCATTATATTCTCGGCGTAATCGCCCACCCTTTCAATGTCGGAAATAACGTGGTAATAAGAACCGACTTTCTTTTCGTCCTGTACGGAAAGACCTTTTCCCGACAGAGCGGTGAGATACGAAGCAATGCTTTTGGTGAGAAAGTTTATCGCGTCTTCGTTATCGCGTAAGAGTTTACTGCGGTCGTCTTTGGCGTTGAACAACATTTCCATAGATAAATTTATGTTTTCTTTAGCGATAGCCGCCATTTTGACTATTTCTTTTTTAACGTTGCCGACAGCGATTGCGGGCGCTTCCATAAACCTGTCGTCGATAAAGGTAAGTCTGTGCTTCGCGTCCTGCGGCGTCTGTTTATCCGGAATAATCTTTTCGGTGATTTTCACGAGCGGTTTAACGAAAAATATCAATACGAGCGTTGTGAAAAGGTTGAAAAGCGTGTGGAAATTCGCTATCTGGCGTTCCGCAAGGTCGCCGCTGATTAAAACCATAAAGCGTGAAAATTCTTCGCCCCAAATCCATAGCGGAACAATACATATAATACACCCGGAAAGATTGAAAAGAAGATGTATCATAGCAGTCCGTTTCGCGTTGGTGGAAGTCCCCACCGAAGAGAGCATTGCGGTAACGCAGGTTCCGATATTAGAGCCTAAAATAATAAATACCGCGGTCTCGAATTTCAAAGCCCCCGCAAGCGCAACCAAAATACCGGTTACGGCGGCGGAACTCTGAATGAGCGCGGTAAATACTATACCCAACAAAATAAGGAGAAGCGGGAAATGATCGCCACGAAAGATTTTTTCGAATTGAGGTTTTAACGTTTTTTCTTCGGCAGATCCGTCCCAGATAATGGAATCGACGGATTTGCTGAGTATTTTAAGCCCGATAAAAATCATTCCGATACCGAGCATTATGTAGCCGATTTTATTCAGTTTTTCGCTTTTAACAAACAAAGCGATAACAAGCCCCGCGCAAGCCACAAACGCCGCGATTGCCGCAACGTCCATCCCGCCCGCGCCGGAAAGAGAAAGAATCTGCGCGGTTATCGTCGTGCCGATATTCGCGCCCATTATAACCGACGCCGCCTGCGAAAGAGTCATAAGCCCCACGTTGACGAAACCGACGAGCATTACGGTGGTTGCCGCAGAGCTGTTTATAATCGCCGTCACCGTTGCGCCTATACACACGCCCGCAAACCGGTTGTTTGTCATCTTGCCCAGCATTTTCTTCATATTGTTTCCGGCGACAAGCTCCAGATTAGAACCCATAACCCTCATACCGAAAAGCATAACGGCTATGCCGCCGAACATAAAGAAAATATTTGAAATTACCGAATTACCCATCGCTTTATCCTTGTAGTTGTCTAATAAAGATCAATAATAAAGTAAAAACAGAAATGTACCGCCGTAAAACACTACGTCGCAAACGACAAAAACACAAATGAAAGCGCATAAATTAACGCGCCGACATTTCGATTATACAATTTTTCCCGCGCGCCCGTCAAACGTTTTCGCACGGAAAAAGGCATTTTCTTGTCAGTCTTTTTATCTCTCGGGTATTTCGCCTTCCGTTTTCATACCGGGATACCCCATCTGTCTCAATGCTTCGTAGACGCCTGCGCATACGGAATTAGACAGATTAAGCGAACGCGTTTCTTCTCTCATAGGCAGTCTCACGCACTCGTCGTAATGTTCTTTTAACAGCGGTTCGGGCAACCCCTTGGTTTCCTTTCCGAAAACGAGAAAGTCCCCGTCCTTATATTTTGCGTCCGAGTGAATTTTCTTCGCTTTAGTCGAAAAAAAATAAAAATTTCCGCCGTCGTAATACTTGTCCATTACTTCTTTTATGCTGTCGTAATAATTAATTTCAACGAAATGCCAATAATCGAGTCCCGCACGTTTTAAATACTTGTCCGAGACCTCGAAACCGAGCGGTCTTACTAAATGCAACCTGCTACCCGTAACGGCGCAAGTACGTGCGATATTGCCCGCGTTCTGCGGAATTTCCGGTTCAACAAGAACTATGTTTAACATAATCTACCTATAAATCCTTAATAAATATAATACTTTTCAAAATATACGAGCCGATTCAACACCCGTTTTTGCAATCGTTAAAAAAACCGCGTTTTTTTGAACTGACGAGATGATAATCGCGCTCCGTTCTGACCGTGCAACGGATTACGTCCGTGCCGCCCGACACGGCTATATTACCCCTTATATCGGCGACGGCGGCGTATTTTTCCGCACACAATCCCATACTCACGCCGTTTGCGAAAGCCTGGGCGCGGAGCATTGTCTGCGGCATAGATCCGTTAAGTTTTTTATACAGGCACACTATAAAGTCGGCGTCGCACATAGCGAGAGTTTTCGCCGACTCGAAGAAATACAAGTCTTCCGCGACGATAACGCCTATTTTCCCCGCAGAAGTATCGTACACCCTGAAACTTCCGCCTGCCGCAAACTCCGTTTCGTCTATCGCGTGAACGGCGTCGGAAACGCCTAATATTTTGCCTTTATCGGCAATCACCGCGGAATGCCTGAACACTCCGTAAGTATCCGTATCGCAACCGCATACGATTGCG
>CAMEHL010000096.1 GCA_945917475.1 uncultured Clostridia bacterium
CGTGGGCGGAATACTGCCCGTTACCACGAGCGCGTTCACGACAGCCTGTATGCCGAATATCATTGTTATGCCGACGGCGAGAATAAACCCGAAAACGTCTTTCGCTCTGCCCGCGGCTCTTATCCCTTTGAAAATAATAAACCCCATCAGCCCGAAAAAAAACAGCAAACCTATAAACCCCGTTTCTTCGCCTATCACGGACAGTATAAAATCCGATTCGGCAAACGGGAGAAAGGAATATTTCTGCCGCGACTTAAAAAGCCCTACGCCGAACCAGCCGCCCGAGCCGAGCGCGTAAAGCGATTGCAGCAGTTGATACCCTTCGCCCTTGGGGTTCGCCCACGGGTCTATGAACGCCGCGAGTCTTTTCAGCCTGTAAGGTTCGGCGAAAATAAGCGCGACGCCGAACGCGAGCGCGGGCAGCACGAGACACAAAAGGTGTTTTATCTTCGCGCCGGCGGCGAAAACGACGGTAAGCGTTAAAAGCGCGACGCAAACGGTTATGGACATATTCGGTTCGGTGATTATCAGTCCGCACAAAATAAGCCCGTAAAGGAGAACGGGCAGAATTCCCGCGAACGATTTCGCTCTTTCGGGCTTCGCGGAAAAATACGCCGCGCCGAACAGAATCAGCGACAGTTTGGCTATTTCGGACGGTTGAAGAGTGAACGCGCCGAAGCCGATCCAGCGTTTCGCGCCGTAGTTCTCTACGCCTATCCCCGGCACGAACACGAGCGAGAGCAGAATTACCGTAACAGCGGCAAGCGGAATACTTAATTTTTTAAGTTTTCCGTAATCGAAATTCGCTGTAAATATCATCACAGCCGCGCCGAGCGACACGCCGACGAGTTGTTTTTTGACAAAGAAAAACGCGTCGCCGTAGTTTTTCTCCGCGGTATAGTTGCTCGCGGAATAAATGAAAACCGTTCCGATAAGCGCGAGCGCGACCACCGCGACGAGCAGAGAAACGTCCCCTTTCGCGCGTTTTTTCAGCGCGCCCGTAATCAAGCGAAACTCTCCACTATTTTTTTGAACGCGTTCCCGCGTTCTTCAAAATTGCCGAACTCGTCGAAACTCGCGCAGGCGGGGCTTAGCAACACGTTTTCGCCGTCGCCCGCGACCGCCGCGGCGACTTCTACCGCCGACGCGAAGTTTTCCGTAACGGTAAAGCGCGGAACGCCCGCTTTCACCGCCGCTTCGGACATATTGAAACGGGACGCGCCCGTGATTACCGTATGTACGACGAGCGAATTTTTAATCTCGGAAAAAAGCGCGTCGTACTTTTCCCCTTTTTCGCTTCCGCCGAGTATTAAAACGGTGGGGCGCGTCATGGTTTTAACCGCGCTTACGGCGGACGCGGTGTTAGTCGCCTTGGAATCGTCGTAATATCTTACGCCGTCTATCTCCGCAACCAACTCCACCCTGTGCGGAACGCCGCGGAAAGTTCTGAGCGCGTCCGCAATAACCGCGCCGTCTATTCCTAATAGTTTTGCGGTCGCTATCGCGAAAAGCGCGTCGTATACGTTGTGCATTCCCGAAAAAGGCAGTTCGTCCGCGCGGACGATTTCTTCTTCTTTATAGAACAGCCGCCCGTCCTGCGCGTACGCGCCGTCCGTTTTCTGTTCCACGGACACCCACGCGACTTTCGCCTTGATTTCGGGAAAAAATCCGCGCACGACCGTATCGTCGTAATTAAGTACGGCGTATTCGGACTCTTTCTGATTTTTAAAAATGCGCTTTTTCAAAAAAACGTAGTTTTCCATAGTGTAATGACGTTCGAGATGGTCGGGCGCGACGTTTAATATGCAGGAAACGTGCGGTTTTAATTCGCTTACGCTTTCGAGTTGAAAACTCGAAAGTTCGGTTACGAAGATTTCACCCTTTTCGGCGGAAGATATGGTCGCGCTGACCGGAACGCCCACGTTGCCTACGAGTTCGCTTTTTACCGCCGCGGCGTCTAATATCGCCTTTATCATACTCACGGTCGTCGTCTTGCCGTTAGTCCCCGTAACCCCTACGATTACGGGAGACATCGCTTCAAACGCGTATTCCGCTTCGCCGATTATGCGCTTACCCATCGTCTTCGCCTTTACCGCCACGGCGTGGTTTATAGGCACGCCGGGACTTATCACCATAACGTCCGAATCTTTAAGCGCGGCGTCGAGCGTTTCTCCGGTTACGCGCGTTCCGCCGAGCGATTCGAGTTCTTGCGCGGCGCGGTCGATTTTTTCGCTTTGTAGTTCTTCGTAAAAGAAACATCTTCCGCCCGACTTCAGAATATGCGAAGCCGCCGCGAACCCGCTTTTAGACACTCCGAGCACGAAAAAGTTCTGGTTTTTTATATACATCTTATCACCGTCCCGATTTTTGGGAAAACGGGCGGGTAAGGTCGTCCGCGTTCCCCTAAATATAGAATATGACGCAGAGTGCCCCCGTTATGCAGGTTATAAGCGCATAGCGGAAAGAAATTTGCGATTCCGAACAGCCTTTGAGTTGCAGATGGTGATGCAGCGGCGCCATTAAAAACACCCGCCGTTTAGTGCGCTTATAATGCGCGACCTGAATAATTACCGAAACCGCGGAAGTTACGAACACGAGACCGATAACGGGAATAAAAAAGGAATTGAAAGAGAAAACGCTTATCGCGCCGAGAAAACCGCCGAGCGAAAGCGATCCCGTATCGCCCATAAACACTTTCGCGGGCGTTACGTTGAAACAGAGAAACGCCGACAACGCGCCTATAAGGCAGAACGCAAGCAATACGAGCGATTCGTATTCGCGGTTTTTCACAAACATATACGGGAACGCCGACCTTTCCGCAAAGATTAAAAGGACGGTGAACGCGAGATACGCCGTACAACTTCCGCCGGCAAGTCCGTCCAGACCGTCGGTGAGATTTACGCCGTTTGTGAGAGCGATAAACACGAAAGCGATAAACGGCACGGTGAAAACGCCCATTTCCGCTTTCGCTTTAAAAAACGGTATGAAAAAAGAAGTTATGCCGTTTCTGTACGCGAAAAAGCCAGCGACGAGCGCGATAGCCGTCTGGAACACGAATTTCTGATACGGTTTAAGCCCTTCGTTGTCTTTTCGCGATATTTTAAGATAATCGTCTAAAAAACCCACCGTCATAAACGCCAGACCTATCGTAACCGATACCGTAGCGAGCCTGCCGCCGCTGCCGCCGAACGCGAAAAACACCGCCGCCGCGACGGGAATAAAAAACAGTCCGCCCATAGTGGGCGTTCCGTTCTTTTTTTCGTGTTCCCGAACGTATTTCAGCACCGGCTGACCGGCTTTTAGTTTTTTGAGAAACGGTATCGCCGCAAAACCCGCCAGAAGCACCGCTAAAAAAGACAGCAACGCGGCGACGGAAAAAGTTTTTATTCCTTGCATCCGCTTATAATTTCCCCTATCGTATCTTTGTCATTGTACGGGCGTTTTATACCGAATACTTCCTGATATTTTTCGTTACCCTTGCCCGCGACGAGTATAACGTCTCCGCTTACAGCCGCTTTTACCGCGTATTCTATGCCTTCCCGTCTGTCCTGAACGATAACGTAACTTTTGCTTTTTTTAAGAACCCCCCTTTCTATTTCCCAGATAATGTCCATTGGTTCTTCAAAGCGCGGATTGTCGCTCGTGATAACGGTAAAGTCGGCGAGTTCGCCGCTCAGTTCTCCCATTAACGCGCGTTTTTTAACGTCTCTGTTGCCGCCGCAACCGAAAACGCATATAAGTCTGTTCTTACACGTTTTTCTGAGCGCGGCGAGCGCGTTTTTAAGTCCGTCGGGGGTGTGCGCGTAATCCACGAATACGTCGAACGCACCCGAGTACACCTTTTCGAGTCTTCCGTCTACGCCTTTAAGCCCGTTCAGTCCGTCCGCCACCATTTTGGGTTTTATCCCGTAAAGCGCGGCGGCGGTCGCCGCCGCGAGCGCGTTATATACGTTGAATCTGCCTATCATATTCACGGATACTTCGTAAATGCAGTCGAACAGGTTTATTACGAAACTCTGTCCGTCGCTGTTTTCCGTAACGTCTATCGCGAACACGTCGGCGGGATTATCCGTTCCGTAAGTTATGGGGTTTTTCGCAACCGACGCGATTTTTCTGCCCAACTCGTCGTCGCTGTTTATGACCGCGTATTTATATTCGTTTTCCGTGAAAAACTTTGTTTTCGCTTTGCCGTAACTCTCCATATCGCCGAAAAAATCGAGATGATCCTGCGAGAAGTTAGTGAATACCGCCGTGTCGAACTTCACTCCGTACAACTTATCGAGAAAAAGCGCGTGCGCGGACACTTCGGTTATTACCGCTTCCACGCCCGATTCGTACATCTCCGCAAGCGTTCTGTGGAACACAAGCGGGTCGGGCGTGGTAAGAGTAGGTTCTATATACTTGTTTTTGTAAAACGTGCCGAGCGTGCCTATAAGTCCGCAATTAACCCCCGCGTGCGTTAAAACGGACGTGAGAAAATGCGCCGTCGTGGTCTTTCCGTTAGTACCCGTTATGCCGATTAAACGCATTTTTTTGTCGGCGTGTCCGTAAAAGTTCGCCGCGATAACGCTCATTGCGCGGCGCGTGTTATTCACCACTACCTGCGTAAGTACCGTATCCGTCTTTCGCTCGGTTATAACCGCCGCCGCTCCGTAACGTTCCGCCTGTCTTATATAGCCGTGTCCGTCTCTCGCTCTGTCGTTTAAGCA
>CAMEHL010000097.1 GCA_945917475.1 uncultured Clostridia bacterium
CTTCGCTCGAAGAAGTCTTTTGCAGTCTGTCGGCGACGTACGCGTAATCTATATCCAGAGTTTCAGACAGAACGCGGCACAATTCTTCCGTGTTCTTTACCGCCTTTTTCCGCACGAACACGGTATAGGTGTCGTCGTTCCCCGCAAGAACAACCCCGTTTACGTCCGTTATCTTTCCGCGCGACGCTACTACGGGTATTTCGCGAGTCCACTGGTCAATCGCTTTTTTCTGCAACGATTCGCCGTTTATCACCTGAACGTAAAACAGTCTGCCGAAAACGCATAAAAATAAAAAGGCTACCGCGATAACTATCGCGAATAACCTCTTTCGTAAAACCGTGATTGAATATTCGTTTATTTTGATTTTCTCCTTTCGGGTTTTCATTATAAATGTATTCCCGAAAGTTTTTTTATATGCATTTTCCGTCAGCCTTTTATCATTCCGTATTCGTTTTCCGCGACGGATACGACGTGTGATTCCGACGACGCTTCTTCTATTTCGGCAACGACCGAATTATATTCCTGAACTCTCGCGGAAAGTTTTGCGACCGATTCCGCGTTGTTTCTGGAAAGCACCGCTAAAATGCCCGTGTTGAGAACGATAAGCGTGAGTATGAGCGCAACCGCTACCGCGTAAAGCGCAACGATGAATTTGCCTTTCGCGTTCAATTTGTAACTTTCGCTTTGCTCCCTTTTCTGCCTTTCCATGTCGTCTAAAACGGGATTCGCTTCCGCTTTTCCGAACTGCATCGTGGTGGGCGTGGGGGTTATGTCTTCTTCGGTAACGCTGTCGCCGTAATTATCGGCGTTGACGTAAGAATTTTCAACAGTCTGCGCTTCGTACGATTGCGTTTCGTAAGATTGAGTTTCGTAAGCCTGCGCGCTGCCTGTCGCGGAAACCGTTCCGACGACGTCGGACGACGCGTCGTATTCGGTATATTCGTCTAAAATCGTCGACTCGTCGGCATACTTTTCGTAATTTAAAAGCCTGTCGAGATTTTTTTGCATTCTTATTTTGGCTTCTTCGAGATTTTCGTCAATCTCGTTTCCGTCCGTAAATTCCGCGTAAGTCGCGGGCGTTTTCCTTTCGAGTAAATCCACCGCAGACGCGCCGCCGATACTTTCCGCAGCCGTCTCTGAAGAACGCCTTGTGGTTACCATAAGTTTTCTCCTTTTATTTTAATATCGAACGTAATCCGTATAATAATCTAAATCTTTTCAGACTTTTTCCGCAATTCTTAATTTCGCGCTTTTAGCGCGGCTGTTTGTTTGCCGTTCTTCTTCGCCCGCCGTAATCGGGTGTGCGGTTATTATCTCTATCTCTTTTTTCCTGCCGCACACGCACACGGGCAGGCTCTTGTCGCATATACAGTCGGTTTCGAGTTCTTTAAATGCCCTCTTTACTATCCTGTCTTCTAACGAGTGAAAGGTAATAACGGCTATCCTTCCGCCTTTTTTAAGTCCCCTTGCCATTTGGGTAACCGTTTCGAAAAGTCCGTCGAGTTCGCCGTTCACTTCTATGCGCAACGCCTGAAAAACGCGTCTGGACGGGTGTCCGTCCTTTTTGAATTTCCGAGGTATGCTTTCGTCTATTATCGCGTTGAGTTGCCCCACCCGCTCTATTTTCGTTTTTTTGCGTTCTTCCGCAACTTTTTTCGCTATTCTGTCGGCGAATTTTTCTTCGCCGTATTCGGCGAAAATTCTTTTCAGTTCTTTTTCGGGATATTCGTTAAGCACCGTTACCGCCGTCAGCGGGTTGTCCCTGCTCATACGCATATCGAGAAGTTCGTCGTCCGCAAGATATGAAAAACCGCGGCTTCTGTCGTCCAACTGAAAACTCGAAACGCCTAAATCGAGAAGTATTCCGTCAAATCCGTCGGGCGCAAGCCTGTCCTTTATCTCTCCGAAATCTTTGAAATTACTTTTAACAAGAGTGAAACGCCCTTCAAACTCTTTCAGCCTTTCGCTCGCGCGCTCTATCGCGTAACTATCTAAATCGGTGGCGATAAGCCTGCCGTCGGGCGCGCTTTCTTTAAGTATTTCGTATGAGTGTCCGCCCCCGCCGAGCGTACCGTCGAAATACAGACCGCCGCTCTTTACGCAAAGCCCTTTCAGCGTTTCGCGGAGCATCACGGGAACGTGTTTTAACTCACTCATTTTCTTTCAGACTTTCAAAAGCGTCGGCAAGTTCTTCAAAATTAACGTTGTTGAAGTAATCGTTCCAGACTTCTTCGCTCCAAATCTCAACACAGTTAGGACCTTTGAACACAACGACGTTTTTATCTATTTTGGCGTATTTGCGAAGATTTTCGGGGAGAAGTATTCTGCCCTGCTTGTCTTCTTCCGCTTCCCAACTGTTATAGAGAATATATCTTGCGACCTGTAACTGCTTTTCTTTGAACGGGTTTATCTTTTTGAGAGATTCTTTGACTTCTTTCATCTGTTCCGCGGTGTAAACGTAAAGACAGCCGCCCGTTCCCACGGTTACGGTGTATCCCTCGCCCAACTCTTCGCGGAGTTTTGCCGGTATTCTCATTCTGTTTTTCGCGTCTAACTGATGCGTATAGTTTTTACCGGACACGTAACAAATTCCTCTCCTTTCCCTATTCGTATGAAAATTGTAACATAATTTTTAACCACTGTCAACCACTTTTTAAAAATTTTTAAACTTTTTTATGTGTTTTTAAGAAATAAAACCACTCGCGCTAACCACTTTTTCATAAAAACTTTTATTAAAACGGGCGTACCGTCCGACGAACAAAACCCTGTTTTTACAGTTATTTACTGACGATTTTGAGTTTTTAACCATGCGCAAAACGCTTTTTGCGGTAAAATAATTTCCGTTAAGCACGGTTTTCGACTTAAAGTGGTCAACGATTTGTTTTTTCACGAACGAAAAGTGCGTGCAGCCTAAAATCACGGTGTCGAAAAAACCCGCTTTGTCCATACGGCTTAACCCCTCAAGCGAAAGCGCGTCCGACGTATGTTTTACCGCGTTTATTTCGCCGAGCGAGAACGCACGCCTTTCGATTTCGCCCGCAAGCCGACTCAGCCCGATTGCCGTAACGCCGTTCAGTCGCTTTTCCGCATAAACGGCGGCGGTAACGGGGGTTGCGAGCAAAAGCGTTCTGCCGCCCGACAGCACGGCTGTTTCTACGGGCGGAAACACTCCGAATATCGGTACGTCCGAATAATATCTGAGTTTGTCGAGAACGGTTACGCTGAGCGTATTGCACGCCACGACAATCGCCTTAACACCGAAACCGCATATATAATTTATATTGTTTACCGCGATTTTTAAAAGATCGTCTTTGGTTCTGTTGCCGTACGGGGCGTTGCCGTTGTCGCCGAAGTATAAGAATTTTTCGGCGGGCAACCTTTTTTCAAGTTCCGCAAGCGTGGAAATTCCGCCTATTCCGCTGTCGTAAACCGCTATATATTCTTTATTCATATTTATTTTTATGAAACAAACGCAAAAATTAGTTAAAATCCTGTCAAAAAGATAAAAACTTCTTAAAATGTAGTTGCTTTTAATATTTATTTGTGTTAAAATATACAAAGTATTAAAAAGTAATTCAAGGAGCGCATACAAATGCCCAACATTAAATCCGCAAAGAAAAGAGTTATAGTAAACGCTAAAAAGACGGAACAGAACAAAGCGATACGTTCCGCTTTCAAAACCGAAATCAAAAAAGTTGAAGCGCTTATTAAAGAAAACAAATTAGAAGAAGCGAAAGCCGCTCTCCCCGCAGCGTTCAAAGTAATCGATTCGGCTGCTACCAAAAACATTATTCACACGAATAACGCGGCGCACAAAAAATCCAAACTCGCTAAAAAAATCAGCGACGCGGCAGTTTCCGCGCCCGTAGCCGAACCCGCTCCCGCAGAAGTCAAGGCGGAAGAAGTTAAAGCGGAAGAAGTTAAAGCGGAAGAACCCGCGGCGGAAGTTAAAGAAGAAAAACCCGTTAAAAAGACCACGAGAAAAACCGCGGCTAAAAAAGCCGAAGAAAAAGCGGAATAATTTTAATTTATCCGCTCTTTAATATTTGAATTTTTATTTTTTATGATTGCCGCCCGCCCCTTTCAAGGGGCGGGCGGTTTTATTGTTTTCCGTTCATAAGAATTTATCCGCGATAAACGGGTTTTATCCGTTCTATATCGTATTTATCAATATTACTTCGGTGTTTCCCCTTTACGGTTTTCAAACGTTTATTTCAGTCCGCGGATTCCTGCAAGGATACGGACGCTTCGGTGAGATATTTTACCACGCCCTTAAAAATAGCGTATGCAATCGAATTCTGATATTCGTCGGTTACGAGCAGTTTCTCGTCTTGCGGATTAGAGAGAAAACCGCATTCCGCAATCACCGACGGGTAAGGCGAACAGTTAAGCATATAATAATCGCCCGTAAGCGCGGAAGTCTTTTTGACCGCTTCTTCCATAGCATTGAAACATTGCTGAATACTGTCGGCGAGAAGTTTGCCCTCCCCGTCGTCCGCTTTATAAAAAACCTGCGCGCCGCGGCGGGACGGAGAAGAAAACTTATTCATATGTACGCTTATCACCAGCACGGGCTTTTCTTTAAGGATAACGTCCCGCCGTTTTTGCATATCGCGCTTTTTAAGGTTGCCCGCCGCCACGCCGTAAAGCCCCGCGGAAGAACTTCTCGTAAGCACCACCGTCATACCGGCGTCCG
>CAMEHL010000098.1 GCA_945917475.1 uncultured Clostridia bacterium
ATCTTTCATTATTATATATATTTTAATATTTTAAACTTTATAATGCAAGCGTTTTCGCCCGACCGTGTTTTTATTTTTACAGAAAATATACCGTAAAACGGCAACGCGTTGCCGCCGCCAGACTGCCACGTAAAAAAAGACGTTTTTTCGCAAGCGGCGTGCGGCGGTTTTAAGCCGACCGTTCGGGAAACGATAAAAAGTTTTCGAGCGTAAAAGCATACGGACATACGACGGCTGCGGGCGAAAAACCTGTGTACGAAAAGCCTATATACGACAAAGCCCGCGCCCTTGGCGTTGCCAAGGGCGCGGGCTTAACGTTTAACGCATTTGGTTTTATTTTCGTTTGATTTGTTTATTCTTTTTATTTATAATTAAAATTTCCGCGGGCAATCGCGACGAATAGTCTTTAACCGTTAAAACGTGCGGATTGCCGCTTGAAAAAGGCGGTTTTTCCCGTCAAGCGATTATGACGGTTTTTTATAAAATTTTTTCCTGAAAATTTTTCCCGGGGGATAATTCGCTTATCCGTTATCGCCGCCCAAGGACAGCCGATTTTTACGGTTTTAACTTTTCTTTCGGGTTTCCGTTCTTTCGGTTAAAGTCCGAAGTAGATTTTCTTCATAGCGAGCGCGTCGACATCCTGCGTGCCTGCCGATTCGCTGACGATATACGGTTCTAAACGCAGCGTTTTAAGTGCGGCGGCGAGCGGCGGGAATTCGGGACCGAACTTGTCGTCCGCAAACGTCAGATGCCGCACTTCGCCCTTTGCGGAATATTCGATTTTGGAAAAGTGAACGTGAAATTCTTTCATCTTTCCGTAACCCAGCCGTTCGGTCATATAGCCGAGCAGGTTTTCGTAATCGCGCCGGGTTTTAAGGCTTCCCTGTTCGCGCGCGTTGACGTGCCCGAAGTCCACGCACGGCACGAAAACGTCGTCTATCGAGCAGAAGTCAGTTATTTCTTCAACCGTGCCTATCTGCGCGATTTTGCCCATCGTTTCGGGGCAGAACAGCATATCCGAAAGCCCGTTTTCATAAATTTTATCTCTTAAAATGCACAGCCTTTCGCGCGTGAGCGAAACCGCTTGCGCTCTTTCGGCTTTTCCCTGACTCGCGGGGTGAAACACCACGCGCCTGCCGCCCATTTCGCGGCATTTTTTCGCGCTGTCGATAACGTAACCGAAAGATTTTTCCGCCATTATATCGTCGGGGTTTGCAAAATTGACGTAGTACGGCGCGTGAACGCTTATTTCCACGCCCGCCGCGTCGAACGCGCTTTTTATCGAACGCGCCTTTTCGTCGGTAATTCTCACGCCCCTGCCGAAAGAATATTCGAAACAGTCGAGCCCCGCGTTTTTAACCCATTGTGCGGACTGCTCGGTATGAACGTTCCCCGCGAGAGCGAACGCGTCCGAATTGCCGCTCGGTCCGAATTTAATCATATTTGCCCTCACCCGTCCGCGCGATATCTTCGTCGAGTTGTTCTTTAAGTTTTTCGGGCGAAGCGAATTTCTGAATTTCCCTTATGTACGCGTCGAAAAACACCGTGATTTTTTCGCCGTAAATATCGTCGGAAAAATCGAGAATATGCGCTTCGAGCATTTTATCGTTCACGTCGAAAGTCGGGCGCGGTCCGTAATTTATAACCGCGCGGTAGGTTTTGCCTTTAACCGTTACCCTGCCCGCGTAAACGCCGTCTTTAAGGCGTTGCTTGTCCTTTTCTATTTTAAGGTTCGCCGTGGGGCAGCCTATCTCCGAGCCTACGCCCCTGTCTTCTTTAACCGTGCCCGAGACGGAAAAACTCCTGCCTAAAAGTCGGGCGGCTGTTTTCACGTCGCCGCCGACGAGCAGCCTTTTTATGCGCGAAGTGGATATCTTTCTGCCGTCCGAATCGGTAACGTCGTCGACTACCACGAGCGTCTGACTGCGGCTTTCGGCGTACCGCGCAAGGTCGTCTACCGTGCCCGCGGCGAACTTGCCGAACCTATAATCTTTTCCGCAGACGTAGCCCGCGATATCGAATTTTTTGTTCATTTTATTCAGAAAAGCGAGTTTGCCGAGTGAGAGAAAGGAAAAATCCACGGGCGCGAAATACACTTCGTCCGCTCCCGCCTGTTTCAGCAATTCTTCGCGTTCCGCGGGGGCGTATACGCATTTGTCTTTTTCGCCCGAGAGCATCGCTTTAAGGTTTCCCTTAAAAGTGAACGCAACGAGTTCTGCGCCGCAACCGTCGGCAAGCGAGCGCGCTTCCGCCAAAACTTTGCGGTGACCCAGATGAACGCTGTCGAAATAACCGAGCGCAATCACCGCTTTTTTCAAATCTTTATCTGACATAAGCGTTTATTCTTAAAACTCCCTCCTTGGTTTCTCCTATTCCCCAGAATTCGTCGCCTTTATAAACGCGGTAAATCCCGTCCTTAAACCCGTAATTTTCAAATACGCCGTTTAAGATTTTTTTCGCCTGCGATTCGCTTAAAACGAGTTTCTCGAAATCCACCGCGAAGTCGGGCGGAATAATAAACCGTTCGGGCGAATCAGATTCTCTGAACGTTTCGAGCGGAACGCTGTTTTCCGCGTTGAACACGCCCGCAACCGTGCGAGCCAGAAAAGACATCGCGGCGACCGTTCCGCACGCCGCGCCTATATCGCGTGCGAGCGACCTGATATAAGTGCCGCCCTTGCAGTCCACGGTGAACTCGTATTCGTTCTCGCCCGTTTTGCCGTTGAGCCTTACGTCCGATACGAACACTTTTTTGGGCGCGAGTTCAAAGTCCACGCCCTTTCTCGCGAGTTGATAGCCGCGCTTTCCGTCCACGTTTTTAGCGGAAAATTTAGGCGGCACTTGTTCTATCTCGCCGATAAAACGCGGCAGAACGCTTTTTATGGCGTTCTCGTCGGGAACTACTCCCGTCCTTTCGGTAACGTTGCCCGTAATATCGAGAGTATCCGTCGTTTCGCCGAAAACAAACCGCGCGACGTAACGCTTGGTTTTGCCGAGCAGGTACGGGAAAAGTCGGGTGGTCTTATAAAGCCCCACGGGCAGAACGCCTTCCGCCATCGGGTCGAGCGTTCCCATATGCCCGCAAGGGACGTGAAACTTTTTTTTCACGACCGAAACGACCGCCGCCGAACTCATATCTTTCGGTTTGTAAATATTGATAAACCCTTTCATTCGCCGCTTAATCGCTCACGTATTTGCCCGCTTCTACGGTGATGCGGTCTACCGCTTCTTCGTATTCGCCGCATATTCTGCAACCGCTCGCGAGAACATGTCCGCCGCCTCCGAACGTTCTTGCTACGGCGTTTACGTCCGCCGACACCGAACGCAGGCTGATCTTATACACGTCGTCGTCCGTTTCCATAACCGATATTCCTATCTCGACGCCCTTAATGCCCATTATGAACTCTATAAAGCCCTCTGTTTCTTCATTTTTCGCGCCCGTTTTTCCGAGCGCGTCGCGCGTTATGGTGATAAGCGCGATTTTGCCGTCTTTAAAATAGCGGATTTTCTCCATCGTCAGCCCGAACAGTTTAGCGCGGGCGGGCGACTGCGAAGAAAAACAGTTGAAATAGATATTATTTAAATCCGCACCGCAGGCGACGAGTTCGGCGGCGATTCTCAGCGTGTCGGGCGTAACGTTTTTGTGCTTAAAGTTGCCCGTATCGCTTACCACGCCCGTAGCGAGCGCGTTCGCCGTTTCGGGGGTTATGTCCGCTTTGAGTTCTTTCGCGAGCATAAACACGTTTTCGGCGTTCGCCGCCCTGTCCGCAACGTAATTGTAATCGGCAAAACGCGTGTTGGAAATATGGTGGTCTATAACGTAAGTGGTTACGCGCGCGCCAGTGAATTCTTCTCCGAATTTGCCGAGCCTTGACACGTCCGCGCAGTCCACCGCGACGTAAGCCGTGTAGCCCGCGTCTCGATTGAATTCCGTTTTAACGCTTTCCGAACCTTTTAAAAACTTATACTTTTCCGGCACTTCGGCGGGACAGTAAACGTCCGCAGGCACGCCCGCGTCAGAGAGAACGAATCCGAGCGCGACTGCCGAACCTATCGTGTCGCCGTCGGGATAAATATGGCAGAAAAGCGCGACTTTCTTTTCCGAACGCAACTTTTCCGCAAGAGTTTTTAAAGAAATCATTTTTCTCCGTCCTCGCTTAATTTAAGGAGAATTTTATCCATTTTATCGCCGTATTCGATGGATTTATCGAGCATAAAATCGAGTTCGGGAACGGTGCGCACGCGCATACTTTTCCCGAGTTCGTAACGTATTTTTTTCGCGTCGGACGCAAGCGCGGAAAAGGTGGAATTTTTCTTTTCTTCGTCCGTCGAAAACACGCTGACGAACACCTTTGCGTACGACAAATCGCGCGAACAGTCCACGCTCGTTACCGACACCATAGCGGTAATCATAGGGTCTTTCAACTTTCTCGCTATAATCTCGCTTATTTCTCTTTTGAATTCGGCGTTAAGCCTGTCCGCGCGGCTCACGCCGCCTGCGTTTTTTTTCATTTATTCTCCCGTCCGCGCGTTCGTGTGAAATTACGGGAACTCCCGTGAAAACTTACGCGCGACAAATCCCCTTTTATCCCGCCGACGGCGCGAAAAAGTCGCGCCGTCGGCGGAAAGTCGTGGTTTTTAAGCCTTTTATAAGTCGTCTGTAA
>CAMEHL010000099.1 GCA_945917475.1 uncultured Clostridia bacterium
GGTACAAATCGTTTTTCGCCATATTCGGGGTTTTTGTTATCATAAAGCCGCGGCGTTCTTCTTCGTCTTCGACGAAACGCGAGAGAATCTGAATTATTTTCGCGCCTTTGGGCATAAGAATGGGCAGCCCCTGACCTATCACTTCTTCGGTCATGAAAATGCCGAGTTCTCTGCCGAGTTTGTTGTGGTCTTTGAGTTTCGCTTCTTCGAGCCGTTTAAGGTAATCTTCGAGTTCGGATTTTTTCTCGAACGCCGTGCCGTAAATGCGGGTGAGCATTTTGTTCTTTTCGTCTCCGCGCCAGTACGCGCCCGTTACCGAAGTGAGTTTGAACGCCTTTATTCTGCCCGTGGACGGAAGATGCGGTCCGCGGCACAAATCTATAAAGTCGCCCTGTTTGTAACAGGAAATAACGCTGCCCGCGGGCAGGTCGTTTATGAGTTCTACCTTATAAGGTTCGCCGAAGTCTTTGAACATCTTCACGGCGTCCTTTTTGCTGTAAACTATGCGTTCTATCGGCAAATCGCTTTTTATTATCTCTTTCATCTCGTTTTCGAGTTTAACGAGATCGTCGCGCGAGACGGGCGTTTTAAATTCCACGTCGTAATAAAAACCCGTTTCCACGGTAGGACCTATCGCGAGTTTGGAAGTGGGAAAAATATTTTTTATCGCCTGCGCGAGAACGTGAGACGCGGTATGGCGGTACACTTTAAGCCCTTCGGGATCTTTAAGCGTGATTACGGTAAAATCGCAGTCTTTGTCAATCACGGCGGACAGGTCTTTGAGTTCGCCGTCGATTTTAACGCATACGGCGTTTCTGGCAAGTCCTTCGGAAATGCTTTTCGCCGCGTCAAATGCGGTTACGGGCGCGTCGAACGACAACGCGCTGCCGTCTTTTAAGGTAAGTTTCATAATAATTCTCCTTAATCTTGTTTTTCGGATAAAAAAATCCTTACGGCACGAAAATGCCGTAAGGACGAATTTACAAATTTAACGTAATCCGCGTTTCCACCTTACTTGCCGCGGAAAAAACCGCGACCTCTCCACCGCTATACAGACAGCGGCCATCTCTGTCGCGGAAAGGCGGTTTCGCCAAGACTACACCGTGCGGAACTCTCACCTTATCTTCCGCTCTCTTTGACGGCGAACCGACTTGCTACTTGTCCTTTCCCAAAACATTATAGGTATTCAAGCAATCATATAATACACCACGGAAAAATTTTTGTCAACCGTTTAAGTCAAATATCCCGTCGAAAAAAATATTTTGTCGCCGTAATACTCTTTTAAATATTTCTCGTCCGTTTCGTCTACCCTGCCCGCAAGTTCCACTTCTCCGCAATTAGACAGAATAACTTCCCGCACGACGTTCGCACCCGAATAAGGCATAAGGTCGCACCTTTTAAGCCGTCTGTAATGCGAATCGTACACCTTTCCGTTATCTACGTACACGCGCTTTTTCTTGTTTTCGAGAAGATAGGATATAAAGTCTTTAAGTTGCGAGCCGACGAACGTTTCGGGCATATACGAAGCCACGTCTTTCCACTTTTTTTTGAGCGGCTGAAGCCTGAAATTGAATACTCCGTCCACCGCCGTTTCGCCGTCGCAACAAAATCTTGCCGCGGCGTATTTTTTGTCTTCGGGCAGATCTGCGGCGATTAAACTCGCGAGCATTATCTCGTATTCCGTGCGGCTCAGCCCCGACACTTTTATAATCTCCTTGAAAAATCCGTATTTGTAATTTACCGCGACCACTTCGCCAAGTCTGTCCGCAATCTCCGCTTTTACGATTTCGTAATAGCAGTCGGGAATCTCCGCGACGAGTCGGGCGCGCTTATCCGCCGTTTCTTCGCGCACGACCGCGCCCGCCCCCGCAAACAGTTCGCCGAGCGAAGACTTTATATACAAAAGATTGTTCATCTTGTTTTCGTTGTCGGTTAACGTTATTTTAGTCATATTTTATAGTTTACGCTCCGCTCGGTTTTTTATTTACGTTTCGCGCTTTTTACGCGGAAACGGAACACGCGCCGTTCTGCGCCCCGCCCGTACGCACCGCGCGGTAACACAGTTTATACGCTTCCGACGCCAGCACTATCGAAAAAGCCGTTCCCGCGCACTTTAACGCCGACAGGAAGGACAGCGGAGACGTTCCGAATACCGCGGGGAAACAACCGAGTATGACGAAGTGAACGAGCAGCACTCCCGAAAAAGTCATAACCATTATCTTGTTTTTGCCCGCGCTTTTGAATATGCTCGTCGAGCCGAGTTCCCTGCAATTAAAGGCGTTGAACAGTTGAAAGAGAATAAACAGCGTGAACGCCGCGCCCGCTCTTTCGTTTTCGGCAACGCCGAGAAAATTGTAAAGGTATTGAAAAACGAGCGTGCCGCCTATAAACGCGCCGTTAAAGATTATCCTTAGCAGCGTTTTTTTGCCGACTATGCTCGCGTCGCGTTTCACGGGCGGCAGTTTCATAAGGTCGGCGGACGGCGGTTCTAAACCCAAAGTGAGCGCGGGCGGTCCGTCCATAATTACGTTTATCCATAACAGTTGCAGCGTATTGAAAGGCGGTTCTAACCCGAGTATGGCGGTAACCGTGATAAAGAGCAGCGCGGATACGTTCACGGACAACTGGAAAAGTATAAACCGCTGAATGTTCCTGTAAACGTTCCTGCCGAACGCCACCGCCTTAACAACCGTCGCGAAACTGTCGTTTAACAGCACCACGTCGGCGGCTTCTTTGGTTATTTCGCTGCCGGATCTGCCCATTGCCACGCCCACGTCCGCGTGTTTTATCGCGGGCGCGTCGTTAATTCCGTCGCCCGTTACCGCGACCACTTCGCCCGCCTGTTTCAGCGCGCGCACCACCCGTAACTTGACTATGGGCGTGCTTCTCGCTATCACGGTAATGCCGCCGAGCGCCTTTTTTAACCCTTCGTCGTCGAGTTTTTCTATTTCGGAAGCGGTTACAACCCCGCTTTCGCCGTCCGCGATTTTAAGTTCTTTCGCCACGGCGTAAGCGGTGCGCCTGTCGTCGCCCGTCAGCATTTTAATCTTTATTCCCGCCCTTTTGCAATCGGCGACGGCGGCTTTTACTTCGGGGCGGACGGGGTCGGCGATTACCGCGAACCCGTCGAAAAGATAATTTCCGCCGTCCGCCGCGCTTGCGTCGAACGTCTCGACGTCCTTGTGCGCGAAACATATAATCCGCCCCGCCGCACGCTGACGTTCCGCAACGTCGCCGAACAGTTCGGCTTTCTGCGTATCGGACAGCGCGCAACGCGTAATCACCTTTTCTGGCGCGCCTTTTAAGAGTTCGCGGTAGACGCCGCCTTTCTTTATAACCGTTATCATATATTTTCTGTCGCTCGTAAACGGAACGCGGAACACCGTTTTAATCTTTTTGAGTTCCGCGGCGTTCACGCCCGCTTTTAAAGCCGCGGCGTAAAGCGCCTTTTCCGTGCCGCTGCCCTTTACTACGGTCTTTCCGTTTTCAGTCGCTTCTTCGGCGGAAGAATTTGCGACGAAGTTTTCTAAAAGCGGTTCGGAAGTTACTTTTTCGGGGCGTATACAGTATTTACTGCCGCATACGCAAGTTACTGTCATTTTATTCTGCGTAAGCGTTCCTGTTTTGTCGGAACATATAACGCTCACCGCGCCCGCGGTTTCAGTCGCCGTCATCTTTTTTATCAGCGCGTTTTCCCGCGCGAGTTTAATCATATTGAGCGCGAGCGAAACGGCGACCACGGTGGGCAGACCTTCGGGGACTGCCGCGACGATTAAAACTATGCACGAGATGAACAGTTCGCGCACGGTGTCGAAGTTAAAATTGCCCGTCGCCGCAAGTCTTACGGCGGACAGAACGAAAACGAGTATCGCGGCGACGACTCCTACCGCCGACACCGTCTTGCCGAGTTTAGAGAGTTTCTGACCGAGCGGCGTGTCCGTGTCCTTGTTTTTTGAAAGTTCCCCCGCGATAGTTCCTATTTCGGTACGGTCGCCCACGGCGGTAACAATCATTTTCCCCCTGCCCGACGCGACGAACGTCCCCGAATACACGCAATTTCTGCGTTCGGCGAGCGGCGTGCCCGCGGGCAGCACGACCGAACCGTCTTTTCTGCCGCTCACGCTCTCGCCCGTCAGAGCGGACTCGTCAACGGACAGAGATTCGCTCTCTATCAGTCTGCCGTCCGCGACTATTTTGTCGCCGTCCTCTATTATAACGACGTCGCCCACCGTCAGAAACTGTTGCGCTACAACGACGGTTTTGCCGTCGCGCACCGCTTTAACCGAGAGATTGTCGTATATACTGTTGAGCGCGCGGAACGCTTTCTCGGAACTGCCTTCCATCACGAGCGTAATCGTTACCGACAGCACGATAGCGGCGAATATCCCCGCGCATTCGGAAAAATCCGCTTCGCCCGATTTTAAGAATTTGCCTATATTCGCGCCCAGCGCGATTGCGAGCCCAAACAGCAAAATAATAAGCATAGGCTCTTTAAGCGCGGCAAAAAGGCGCGAAAAGAACCCCTTTTTCTTTTCGCCCGTTATTTTATTGAGTCCGTATTCGGAAAGGCGTTCGCCGACCTTTTTGACGGAGCGACCGCGGCGAGCGTCGCTCG
>CAMEHL010000100.1 GCA_945917475.1 uncultured Clostridia bacterium
CGTGTTGCAAAATCAGAACGTCCGCCGAAAAGAAAGAAAACGAATAGAAAAAATTATTTACGGGTTTATCCTCGGCGGCACGAAAAGTCGGGCAAATCTTCGCAGCGAGTGGTATAATACCGTTAAAGGAGAGCGGAAATGAATTACGTTGCGGGTATATCGAAAGCGATAGATTACGTAGAAAACAATCTTACGGAAGACTTAAACTTCGGGGATATAGCAAAGCAGGCTTATTTTTCGAGTTTTCACTTTCAGCGGATGTTTTCACTGCTTTGCGGAATATCGCTCGGTGATTATATCAGGGAAAGACGTTTATCTGAAGCGGGCAGGGAAATAGTCGGTTCTGCCGTTAAAATAATAGACGTTGCGGTAAAATACGGTTACGATTCGCCCGACGCGTTTACCCGCGCGTTTACGCGGTTTCACGGTTTAACGCCGACCGAAGCGCGTAAAAACGGCAAAGTAAAAACGTTTTTAAGGCTGTCCTTAAAACTTACTGTAAGCGGAGGTAGTCTTATGGAATATAAAATAGTAAAGACGGGCGCGATACGAGTGCTCGTAAAACGCAAAGAATTTAAAAAGCGGCAGGAACTGACGGCGACGGATATATCCGCGTTCTGGGCGCAATGCAAAGAAAGCGGCGTTACGCAAAAACTTATCGACTCTTTTCCCGAGAATCCGCAACTTAAAGGTTTGCTTGGTATAAGTTTCACGGGTGAAGGGGACGCGGTTTCTTTCCCGTACGGAATAGGCGTAGAATACGATGGGAAAAAGCCCGTTCCCGACGGTCTGGAAGTGGTGGAAATACCCGCGGGGACTTATGCGGTTTTCCCCGTAAAGGGGAGTATGCCCGACGCGTTTATAAAAGCGTATACGAAAATATGTAAAGAATTTTTCGTTCAGAGCGGATACGAATACGCCGATTCCGCGGAAATAGAAGTCTATCCGTCGGAAAACGCGAGCGACCCCGATTATTATTGCGAGATATGGGTGGCGGTAAAATAACCGTAGCGGCAATCGCTTAGTCGCGACAGGGAAAAACTTCCGCGCCTTATGCTGAAAATACGCATAAGGCGCGGGAGTGTGTTTTTAATTGAAAGGGAGTGGTTTTTAAATTCGGCGCGGAGAGATTTTCTATTTAAACGGAGACGGTTCTAAATTCAGGCGGAGAGTAATTCGGAGATAATTTTTAATTGATACGTAGAGAATTTTAATTAATAATACGTTGAAGCGGCGGGCTTATGCCCGCCGCTTCAACGTAGTTTTTTAGAGATTTTATTCTTTTAATAACTCTTCAAATTCTATCTGAAAAGTGTTCAATCGGTTTTACATCGCGCGTTCCCCTTTCGGTTGAAAGGGGAACGCGGCACAAGCCGTTATTTATCGCCGTCTTTGTCTTCGTTGGTTTCAGTGTCTCCGAAGTCCTGAACTTCGCCGTAAACGTAGGCGTCGAGATTCTGTTCTTCGGCAGATTCGGGTGCGGTTTCTTCCGTCGCGCCGTCTGCCGTTTCTTCGCCTTTGTCGGGTTCGGTGCCGTCGCTTTCCGTTTCTTCGGTTTCTTCAACCTTTGCCGCCTTGGCTTTCTTTGCCGCGAGTTTCTGGTTTTCGCGGTGAGAATCTATACGACTCTTAACTTTGTACTGCGTTTTAGCGTCGCTCTTGTTGGCGATGCGTTTACGCCTTACCGTCTTGACGACAAGTGCGATTATCGCGAGTACAAGCACAACTCCGAGCAGAACGGACGAGAAGGAAAGCCAGAAAGTGGACGGGTCTGTTTTCGCCGTGCAGCCGCTTTCCGTTTCTTCGTCTTCTATGCTTTCGTACGGATCAGTAACCACGGGGTTGACCGTGTTGTATACCGCGTATATCATTGTGTCGTTTTTCGCCCAGACGTAAGTGGGTTCGTAAGATACTGTCTGTTCGGGATATTCTTTATTGAATTTCTCTTCCGTCGCGGTAAGCACGCGTTTATATCCGACGAGTTCGTCGAGATAAATGCTCTTTGCGTCGTAAAGGGGATTGCCCGACGTGCTGAACGCGTTTGCCCAGGAAGACGGTTCGGAGAACGCGGACGACGTGGTAACGTTTATATCCTTAACGAAAACGTAACCTTGCGATTTGTTTGTCGCGGTTCTGTCGCCGTTCCAGACTTCTACGCGGAAGTCTATCGCGTCCGCGCCCGCGGCAACGTAGAACGTTACGGTAACCCAGCCGTTTTCATCGCTTTCGGTGTTTTTGTCTACCGTGAACGCGAGTTTGTGATCTGCGCCGTTAAATGCGGTGCCGTTAGCGGTTTTGCCTATTTCGGTGTTGACGTTAAAGTCGCTGAACGTAAGCACGCCCTTCGCTTTGTCGGACGTGTTTACGAGATAGACGTACGCCTTTGCATTGCCTGCCGCCTTCAGAGTAACGGATACGCTCGCATACGCGCTCGCGGCAACGGTCTGGTTTTCGCCGATGAAACCGTAACTTTCTTCGGTGCCGTTATAAATCATTATAGGCTGAATATCGTCGTCGCCGTACGCGCCGAGTTGAGTCTGTATTTCGCTAAGGGCGGTAATGCCCGAGTAATTGCTTAAATACTTGGTATTGATAAGTCCAGCAAAGTTGCCGTGTTCGTCGCCCGTTTTGCCCGTTCTGGTATTCGTCTCAAAATACTTTTTATCTTCGGTTTCGGGAATATCTTCCGAAACGAAAGCGTGCCCCGCGATTATTCCGTAATAACCTTTAACGGCGGTGGGGGCGGTTTCTATGCAACCGATATTGCCGGGCGCGTAGGTGAGAGAATAGTTTTCCGATTCGCTCGGCTCTGAATAATCGGCGGCGTTGCCCGCATAAAGCGCGACCGTGGCGTTGGCTTTAGCGGAAAGCAGGCTGTTGTAAAGTTTATACTCGGGGTTGTCCGCTCCGTCTTCGTATATATTGGTAACGACGTAATCTTCTTTATCGGTTTTGCCCGTTTTTACGTTGAAATCTTTAACGTAAACGTCTCCCGTCGCAAAGTCTGCGTTATATTTTACCGCGCTGACGTCGGTGGGGCCGATTACGAGATATGCGTCGAATTTTCTGTCGCCTGTTTCAAAGTTGTTTTTGACGATTACGGAAACTAAAGTCCACTCGTCGTCTTCCGCGGCGGACACGGCGGTATAAGTCTTTATCGGTTTTGCGGAGTCGGGAGAGTCAACGATGAGAAGACTAACTGCCGTCGAACCGAGTTTATCGAGTTGAATTTTAATATTGAAAGAAAGGTAAACGTATTCTCCCGCGGCAACGGTCTCGGGGGCGTCGGTAAGTTTAACCGTACCGCTCGCCTGATTGAGCGAGAATTTATAAACGCCCGCGCCTTCGTTCGTTTTTTCGAACGTACTCGCGCTGTTATAAGTTTTGCTGGTTATTTCTTCGTAAACGCCGCCGGCGCTCGGAGCGGTTACGTTTGATTTGGTAAATTCTTCGTTAAGAGCAGTAGAATAAGCCGTTGCGCCCGTATCGACTTTCATATCGTACGCGCAAGATTTAACCCCGTCTACGTCGGCGGTCGCCGCTTCCGTTTTGTCGGTGCTGCCGAAAGCGAGCGAATAAGAGGTCGCGCCCGCGGGTATCGCGGCTACGTCTTTTTCCACTTTTACGTCGTCGAAGAAAACGGTGCCTTCCGCGTAGTCTATCGTAGAATCGGAACTGCCTTTACCGTAGCCGAGCCCTAAAACGAGCGTAACGGTGCAGTCGTACGCCGCGTCCGCTTTGACGTAAACGGCGAACTGTTCCCATTTGCCGTTTTTATCTGTTTCGCCGTTTTCGTCGGAAGTCTTGATGTTGCTTATGCGGAAATCGGACTGGCTTACGCCGCCCACGCTGTTGACGAGACGGATATTCGCGCCCGTTCCTTTAACGTTGACCGTTTTAACCCAGACGGAAATTTTGTAAATTTTGCCTTTTTCCACGGTAACGGAAGTGGAAGACGTGAGTTTCTGCGCCGTGCCGAGACCTGAGTAACTCTCGGTGCGCATGTTGTTAAGCATATAAACGTAGTCGTCCACGTTTTCGCCCGCGTGTTTTTCGGGCATAGAGAACAGGTTGTTCGCTATGATATATTCCGCTCTGTCGTCGTCGGTAACGCTGTAAGATTCGCCTTTTTCGGCTTTAATCGCGTCGTCGATATTCGTTTTGGATTTGCCGTCAGGCAGATTTTTCAGATAACTTTCGAAATCGGAATCGGCATAAAGCGTTTTAACCGTGCTTTTCCAACTGTCGGCGGTAAGTTTTACTATACCCGAATTGACGGCGGAAGACGCCGCGGAATTATCGGACGCTTTCGTCCAACCGGTTGCGGAAGTAACGGGAAAAGCGTCGTCTTTCGTGCTGTCCGAGCCGAGACTGAAAGATTGGTTCTTTATAATCTCGTCTTCGTTCTCAACCGTGGTTTCGGTATAAGAATAGGTGGGGTCGGTTACGGAAACGCTTTTCTTGCAGGCGGTAAAACCGAATATGCAGGAAATAACGAGACACAGTACCGTTAAAACAAGTACGAACTTTGTTTTAAGTGTTTTTGAGCTGCCGTTGTTTGTCATAC
>CAMEHL010000101.1 GCA_945917475.1 uncultured Clostridia bacterium
GTCGGGATTAGCGGCGGGCATAAAGTATACCGTTCCCGCTTTTCCCGTGCGGTAATACCTTTCTATCTGCTTTAACGCAAGACGCGTCGTGATATGCTCGCGCGCGTGAATCGCATATTGCGCTATTATCACGGGATATTCCGTCTTTTCCACCGCAAAAAAAAGTATGGGCGTTCCCCTGCCCGTACAGCCTATATAACCTTTAATCCCCGCGTATCTTGCGTAAAACCTTTCCAACTCTTCCAATACACCCATACTCATTTATATGAGTACGGCGCGCCGCGGGGAACTCCGACATTGCCGCTTTATTTATGATACGCCGAGCCGCCGAGTATAGAAAACGCGCGGTATAACTGTTCGGTGAGCATAAGCCTGAACAGCGTATGCGGAAATGTCATATCCGAAAAAGAAATCTTATCGTCGGCAGCATTTTTCACTTGTTCGGAAAGACCGTAAGAGCCGCCTATAACGAACGTTATCACGCCCCTGCCCGCGTCGGCAAGCGCGCCGATTTTACGCGCCAGATCTTCACTCGATAACTTTTTGCCTTCGGGCGCGGTCGCAAACACCGTACCTTTAAGCAGCGGTATAATCTTTTCGCCTTCTCTCTGTTTTATCCGTTCGATAATTTTTGCGTCGGTTTTTTTGTAGTTTTCTTCTTCTACTTCCGTAACGGAAAAATCGCAGAATTTTGACAGTCGTTTAGAGTATTCCGCTATGCCGTCGGCAAAATATCTCTCTTTAACCCGCCCCACGGCGATTACGTTCACCTTTATCATACCGCCACCGCCGAACAAATAATCAATATCGCGCACACGGCTATGCCCGCCGCACCGAACGGGAAAAAGAAAGAAACGATTTTTGAGTCGCTTTTTTCCGTCTGCTCTTCGTCCGTTCCGTCGCTTTCCGTCCGTTTTTCCCCGTATTTTACGACGCGGGACTTATGCTTTCCGCATAAAAAGATTAAGACGATTGACGCCGCCGCGAGCAACAGCCCGACCGCTATCGTTATTCCGTCAGTAAGGTCAACGTTCAGCCGCGCGTAGGATATTATAAGCACTGCGAGATTATTCATAAAATGCGCTGTGAACGCAGGCAGTATTCCGCCCGCTTTCAACGTAAGAAACGCAAGCAATGCGCCGTATATAAACTGATATGCCGTCTGCGCGAGAGAACCGTGATATACGGCGAAACATAACGCGGAGATAAATACCGCTAAAACGTCTGTTTTTAAATCCCCTTTCTTGCCGCCCGTAAGACTGTTCAGCAACAATCCCCTGAAAAAACACTCTTCGGCTGCTGCCGGAAATAGCGCCGCAAAAACGGTAAACAGTGCGAATTTGCCGAAACCGTCGAGCGGCAGGTTAGTCTCGGCAGCGTTAAGCCCCGCGCCCGTCATAGCGTCCGCTACGAGTTGGTTGACAAACCCGAAACCCGCTATCATTCCAACACCCGCAAGTATCGCGGCTAAAAAATACGCGGGGGCGGACGGCGTTATTCCTATCGCCCTTTTCCATACCGCCGCGTTTAATCCGCCGTTTAATTCCGCCCCTTTTTTCATAACGGTTGTGACAATCACCGCCGCCGCGGCGATTACGGGCAGAAAAAAACTCACGGCGTAAAACAAAACGCCGTCGGTTACGCCCGCGGCGTTAAGTAGTCCCTGCCCCGCCAGAGACAGCACGAGATAACACGCGATAAGAAAAAAATACGCCGCGCCGCCTACGGCGGGCGTCATTTTTAAGTTTGCCCCGTTTTCTTTTCGCATTTCAATGCAAGTCCTTATCCGTTTTATTTTTTCGGTTCGGGCGGTTTTCCGTCCGTTTTATCCGCTTATTCCGATACGCACCCTTTCCGAACGTTCTCCGTGTATATTATTTTCGTCCGCTTTCCGAACGTGCTATCCGTACGCTTTACGTCCCGTTTCTTTGCTCTCTCCGATTTCGGGTTACGGTCGCCCCGTATATCTGTCGCGAAAGGATTAACCGTTATTTCAGGAGTTCGAGATCGCGCTCTAAAAAAGCGCGTTCCGTTTCGTCCGCGGCGGCAGACAGTCCGCTTACCGCTTCAGAAACGACTTTCCCGTCGCTCTCCGAAAAACTATCTTTGCAGTCGATAATCAAAAGATAAAAAGGGTTATATTCGGTATAGCCGAATTCGCGCACGGCGTTCGCCGCCGCTTCGCTCGCCTGCGCCGCTCCGTCGGTCAGAAAAATCGCGATAACGAGTTTGCCGTTATAAAATTCGCGCGTGGTTATTTTGCCCGAATCCTCGTCGCTGTTTTCGCAATATTCCGCGAACTTCTCGTTTGCCGTGAACTCCGCAACGTATTTTTTCGTCCGTTCGGCGTCCCGTTTTTCGTCGAGAACGGAACAAAGTTTTATAAGGTCGTCGAAATCGCCCGTTTTATTGTACTGTCTTTCGCAATATTTTACCGTAAGAGAATAATTCCCCGCTTTCCCGTAAAACTCCGCAAGCGTGGCGGGCGCAAACAACGCCGTCATAAGATACGCCCCCGCTACCGCCGCTATAAACACGGCAAGCGTTATCAGCGCGGTTTTTAATATGAGTTTTTTCATCCGTTCACCGTCGTGCGTTTTTCTTTATTCTATCAAATACTGAAAAATAAATCAACCTTTTGATTATATTTTTAATCGCGCCGCGCATTAAACCGCTTTTTCCGTCATATTTTTTACTATGAAAAAAATCTTAAAAGTTATCGTCCCCTCCGTCGTTTGCCTGTTCGCCGTGATTTTCGGCGCGCTCTGTCTCGGCTTTTCTTCCTGCGAAAAATCAAAACCGCTCAGCGATTACGTCTCCGAACTGCGCTCAGATTTGTTTGAAGGCAATTCGGAAAAATATGCCCTGAAAGCGGCTTACGGGTTCAAGGAAAATCCGTCCTTAAACGACGGCAAAATAGGCGAAAAAATATATTCGCTCTCATTTATTCTGCTAAACGCCCCGACGGACGACGTTTCGCGCAGCGTGGTTTTTTCTTTTAACGACAAAGATTACCGCGCAACCTTTAAATATAACCCCGCAAGCGACGCCGTAACCGCATCGTTCGAAACGGAAAATTTCAATCTCAAATCTTTCGACGTTAAAATCGTCTGCGGTGCCGACGCCGAGACCGTTACGCTTAACTCTGTTATGCCCGAAAACACGCTTTCCTGGAATGCCGCTCTCGACCTGCTTTGTCTCAATCAAAGCGAACTCATCGACACGTATAAAGACACAAACAACGACTTTACGGGCGAAATCGTGCAAAGATTTATAGTAAAAAACGGCAAACCGTATTGGTACGTGGGGCTTATGAACGGCAACGGCGGCGTTAAAGCGCTTCTTATCGACGGCGAAAAGGGAGAAATTCTCGCCGTTCGCGAAATTTTTTGATTTGCCGAATAAATTTTTGAAAAATTACGCTTAAACACTTTTATTTTCGGTTTATTTATGATAAAATAAAAAGCGTTCCGAAGTTCGGGCGCTTTTATATTGTTTATCGCAGACAAAACGGGCGTCGGTTACGGTTGTGAGATTCTTATGGGCTTCTGCAACGGAACGTTAACAATGAAAGCGGTCATAGATCGCGCCGATAGCGTAAACAAAGGCAATTCGGGGGTATGGCGCAGTTGGTAGCGCGTTTGAATGGCATTCAAAAGGCCAGGGGTTCGAATCCCCTTACCTCCACCAAAGCAAAATAATCCGAACACATACGGGGTAATCGTTACCCGCGAATGGTTCGGATTTATTTTTTATTTAAACCAATAAAAGTCGATTCGTATATACTTCTATACAACCAAAATCAACAGCGTACACTTACCCTTTCTGGGAACCTTATATTTATCTAAAAGTTCGGGTCCGCAAGCGTGAGAACCGATACCGCGCATAAAAAAATCAACAGCAAGGTAATTTTTTCCCGTTTTTACCAACTCGAAATCGTGTTTTGTCTCGCTCAACTGTTTTATAGAATACGGTAAGTAAGAAAAAGAGAAATTGCCTTCTACCTTTACGGAATTATCAATATTTGAAATCTGCATTTTTCTGGTTCCGTAATGAGAACCGCTTTCCTGAGGTTTAACGTAATTATAATATTCCCTGTTGACGTGAGACGTGTAAAACCCGAAGTCGCACGATGAATG
Organism: uncultured Clostridia bacterium; assembly: GCA_945917475.1. Lineage (GTDB taxonomy): Bacteria > Bacillota > Clostridia > Christensenellales > Borkfalkiaceae > UBA1259. The sequence continues at coordinate 4,140 of CAMEHL010000101.1, forward strand.
CATAGATTAAATCAATTTTGCCTTTATGCGTTTTTCCCAAGAGTTTAAGGCTTGCTAAATTATCGCCTTCGATAAGGAAATTCATTTGTCCGCCGTTATCTATAAACAAGTCGGCTTCTTCCGTGAGAACGGGTAAATTGTTTTCGAGCGTTTCGTCAATGCTTTCGCGGTGTTCTTCAAAAACAAGCCCGTATTTTTTTCCCTTGATATCCTTTTCTATATCGGCAATATAACTTAAAAGCCGCACGGTATTTTCGTCCTGCGGCACGGATTCTACGTGCTTTTTTATTGCCTTTATTTCTTCGACGAGTTTCTCTCTTCTCTGTTTAGATACGTTGGTCGACATAATGCCCCCATTTTATTTTT
>CAMEHL010000102.1 GCA_945917475.1 uncultured Clostridia bacterium
AGACAACGGCGTTGCAGTCAAGGTAATTTCGGGAGATAATCCCATTACCGTTTCGGAAGTATCCAGACGCGTGGGAATAGAGAACGCCGATAAATATATAAGTCTCGAAGGATTATCAAACAACGAAGTTTTCGAAATCGCCGATAAATACACGGTTTTCGGCAGGGTTACGCCCGAACAGAAAGCGATACTGGTTAAAGCGATAAAATCCGCAGGGCACGTTACCGCAATGACGGGAGACGGCGTGAACGATATTCTTGCGCTTAAAGAAGCGGATTGCGCCATAACCGTTGCGGCAGGAAGCGACGCGGTTAAAAGCATTTCGCATATAGTGCTTTTAGACAACAACTTCGATTCTATGCCGAAAGTAGTTTACGAAGGCAGACGCGTTATAAACAACGTCCAGAATTCGGCTGCGCTGTACCTGATGAAAACTTTATTCACTATTTTCGTTGCGTTTGCAAGTCTCGCGTTTTTAGACGTATACCCTTTCCAGTTAAACCAGATGAATCTTTTGGAATTGTTGGTCATAGGCGTTCCGTCGTTTTTCCTGTCGTTACAACCGAACGACTCTAAAATAGAAGGCAAGTTTATGAACGTGGTTATGTCTAAAACTTTGCCGAGCGCCGTACTGATGTTTTTAAGCGCTTGCGCGGTGGAAGTATTTAAAATTACTCTCGGAACGTTTGACGACTCCGTTTATTCGACGATGGCTGTTTACGCCATCACCTATTCGGGACTCGTATCGCTTTACTTCATATCTCTCCCGTTAAACAAATACAGAACTATTCTGTTTTGTTCCGTCTTCGGCGTGCTGTTCACTTTTACGGTTTTCTCCGTAATACTCGGATGCGAACAGTTAAGCCTGGTCAAACTTTTCCCGCTGACGGAATACTGGCACCATATTCTTCTCGTGATAACGATTATAATGATTAATGCGACGCTTTGGTCAACAATTCAGAAAATATTCTCTAAAATAAAATTCAAAGAACTGAAAAAGCCGAAGCGACAAAACGATTAAACTCTGTCAAACAAATTAAACAATCAGAACATAGGTTTATAAAAATCTGTAAAACCTTAATATCAAAAAGCGGCGGCGCGTAATTATTACGCGCCGCCGCTTTTTGATTTTTTAACTCGTTTATATTTCGCAATATTATATTGAATTTACTGTTTTTCGTTGATGAGCGTAACAATATCTCCAACCGTCTTAATCTTATTCGCTTCAGACTCGGGAACGGAAATATTGAATTCTTCTTCAAGATTCATAAGCATTTCAACGACGTCAAGCGAATCGGCACCGAGATCTTTCACTACTTCTTTATCGTCAGTAATTTCCGAAACGGGTTTATCGAGTTGTTTTGCAATCAATTCTTTAATTTTTTCTGCCGTTATCATTTTAGTATTCCTCCATAAGTTCTGAAAACAGTATATACTATTTTGACGGATAAATCAAGCGTTTGCAAATAGTTTTACTTGTTTTGCGGAATATCGGGAATACTCTTGAAACTTTCTGCAAGTTCTTCGTCGGTAGGAATATAATCGGTCATCGTCTTGCCGTTGAATTCCATATACGCTTTCAAATCAAAGTATCCCGTACCTGTAAGACAGAATACAATCTTCTTCTTCTCGCCCGTTTCTTTACATTTAAGCGCTTCGTCTATTACAGCCTTTATAGAATGAGACGATTCGGGCGCGGGAAGAATGCCTTCAGTTTTGGCAAACTTTACGGCAGCGTCGAAAACGGAAGTCTGTTCGACGGATATCGCTTCTATATATTTGTCGTGATACAGTTTGGATATAATCGGGTTCATTCCGTGATATCTCAGACCGCCTGCGTGATTTTTAGACGGCATAAACCCGTTGCCCAGCGTATACATTTTCATAAGCGGGGTTATCTTGCCCGTATCGCCGAAATCGTATACGTATTTGCCGCGCGTAAGCGACGGACAGGACGCAGGTTCAACCGCAACGATTCTGTACTTCGCTTTGCCGTTGATTTTATCTTTGATAAACGGAGATATAAAACCGCCGAAGTTAGAACCGCCGCCGATACAACTGATTAAAATATCGGGTTCTATATCGTATTTTTCAAGCGCGGTCTTTGTTTCGAGACCGATAATAGACTGATGAAGAATAACGTGATCGAGCACGCTGCCTAAAACATATTTGCAATCGGGCGTTTTAACCGCTTTTTCTATTGCTTCAGATACGGCGCAACCGAGAGAACCGGGCGTTCCAGGGAATTCGGATAAAATCTTTCTGCCCACGTCGGTCGTATCGGACGGACTTGCGATAACGTTCGCGCCGTAAGTTTCCATAACGGCTTTTCTGAACGGTTTTTGTTCCGCCGAGCATTTAACCATAAATACCGTCAGGTCGAGACCGAAAAACGCGCAAGCCATAGAAAGAGCCGTTCCCCATTGTCCCGCACCCGTTTCCGTGGTAAGGTGTTTTAAGCCTTGTTCTTTTGCGTAGTACGCCTGAGCAATCGCGGAGTTGAGTTTATGAGAACCTGAAGTATTGTTTCCCTCGAATTTATAATATATTTCTGCGGGTGTATCGAGATATTTTTCAAGATAATAAGCGCGCGTCAGCGGAGACGGTCTTACCATTTTGTAAAACTCACGGATTTCTTGCGGAATATCTATATATTCGTCGGTCGTATTGAGTTCCTGTTTGGCAAGTTCGGTACAAAAAACGTTTTCAAAATCGCTTAAAGTACAGGGTTGTAAAGTTGCGGGATTGAGCGCGGGCGCGTGCTTTTCGGGCATCACGGCGTTCATGTTGTACCATTGTTTAGGAAGTTCCTCTTCCGTCAAATAAATTTTCGTGGGGATTTTTTTATTCATTTTTTTCTACCTCCTGTTTTTTAAATAAAAAATCACGGATAATTCCGTACGGGACGAATCTATCCGTGTTGCCACCCATTTTTATAAAGCAGATGCTTTACCTTTTTCGGGTACTATCATACCCTGCCGCTTTAACGCTCGGCTTATTGCGTCAAAAACTACTGTAACTTCGCTTTTGCCCTCGGTAATCCATTCACCAAACCGCAACTGTTTGCTCACACCAACCGCAAACTCTCTGAAAACCGCCGAAAAGGTTACTACTTTACCTCATAGGTTTAACTATTAAGATTACGCTTATAATATCACTTAAAAACCCGATTGTCAACGGTTTTAATGCCTCTTTTAAAATTTTTTTATAAAAATCCCGTATCCGCCTTTATTAAGATTTACGCGGCTCTTATACGCTCTATCCGTAAGAACGTCGGTTAATACACCGTCAAAGTCAAGGTAAAATTCCCCGTCTCCCGCATTTACGGCGACTAAAACTTCGCAATCGCTGATCTTGCGGGTAAAAATAAATAATCCGTATTCGGCGTATAATACGCGCGTATCGCCGTCCTTAAAGCAGGAAAATTCACTTCTTATCTTACCAAGCGCAACGTAAAAATCGCGTATCCCGTTATTTATATTATTCCAGTCGAAATATTTTCTGTTAAGCGGGTCGCGATAACCCTGCATACCCGCTTCGTCGCCGTAATAAACGCTCGGAACTCCGTAAAGTGTATATTGCAACAATACCGCGCGTTTCAACCTGTCTATTGCAACGGAAAGACTATCGCCGCATAAAAACGTTTCGCTCATTTCCGATTTAGAATATTGCGATACGTCTATATCGCCGAGCGCGGATAAGAGCCTGAAAGTATCGTGCGTGGCGAGAATATTCATAAGCCCGTCGAGAACGATTTTCGGATAGTGATCAATCTGTTCGGTTACCGTGTCGTAAATACCGCGCGAATTGCCGCTTTTAACGTAATCTATTATCGCGTCTTTAAGCGGATAATTCATAACGGAATCAAGTTCCGCGCCCTGAAAATATTCTCTGCGCACGCCGTAAGAGATTTTATTCGACGCGTCTTCCCAGACTTCTCCTATAATAACGGCGTCGGGATTTATCTTTTTAACTCTCTCTCGAATTTTTTTAACAAACCCGTCGGGCAGTTCGTCCACCACGTCAAGCCGCCATCCGCCTATTCCGAGTTTAAGATACTGTTCGAGAACGCCGTTGTCGCCCGTAATAAAGTTTAAAAAATCCGCGTTGTTTTTATCCGTCGCAGGCAAAACGTCTACGCCCCACCAAGACTCGTATAAATCGGGATAATTTATGAATTTATACCATTTAAAATACGGCGAATCTTTGCTTTGATATGCGCCAACGCAATCGTAACGACCGTATTTGTTAAAATATCTGCTGTCGTCTCCCGTATGATTAAACACGCCGTCGAGAATAATTTTAATACCATTTTCGTCCGCCACGCGAATCAGTTCTTTTAAATCGTCAATACCCCCCAGAAACCTGTCGATTTTCATATAATCGCCCGTATCGTACCGGTGATTGGAACAGGCGTCGAAAACAGGATTAAGGTATATTGCCGTAACGCCTAATTCTTTTAAGTAATCGATTTTCTGCGTTAT
>CAMEHL010000103.1 GCA_945917475.1 uncultured Clostridia bacterium
GTTAAACCTTATTCCTGCGGTATGACCGTGTATTATATGAATTATATGTTCTATACGCTGTGGGACGAACTCGATTCCGCAGGTCTTACCGCTTATCTCGACCAGAACGACAAGAGCGCTTTTAATTCGACCGAATTCAACAGTCCCGAAGTGAAGCGCGTGTTTGAAATTCTGTTCGATTTAATCGGCGCGACGAGCGAAACGGAATCTAATATGTGCGCCGCCGCCGAAGACCATCTCGCGTCTCAGACCAACTTCGTAAACGGCAACTGCGTGTTCACGTTCAGCGGAGTGTGGTTCGAAACGGAAATGAAAAAAATTCTCAATAGCGTGGGCATGACCGATTATCACTACGGTTCTTATCCCGTGGTTAATTCGGAAAGCAAGAACAGGCTGTATATGAATATGCCCGGCGAGTTCTTCTTTATCCCGTCCGACGCGGAAAACGTGTGGGGAGCGAAAGACTTCCTTGCGTTCTGTATGAGCGAAAAGGGCGTGGCTGCCGCCGAGAAAGTGCTTAATATGCCGCTCGCGTTCTCTACCGACGAAAAAATAGCGTTCTCGTCTTTCGGAGAAGAAATCAGAGATGTCGTCGAAAAGAGCAAAAAACTTTATATTTACTCTACGAACGACGTGTACAGGACGGGCGCGCTGTCATTATTCAAGCAGGATACTAATCCGTTGCTTAAAATGTCCAAGTACACCGTAAAGAGCAAGAGCGAAATTCAGTCCAAGTGCATCGACCCCGAAGTCAGCAAACACGTGGAGTTGTGGACCGACTATATGAAACATCTGGGATGATTAAAGGAGCGTTATGAAAAACGATAGCACGGTAAAACCGTCGAAAATCAAAAAAGCAAACATAAGCACCGTGTTGTTCATATATCTCGGAATAGCCTGGGCGTGTCTGCATTTTCTCGTTTTCTGGTTCGGTATGAACATAGGAACGGTTTACAATTCGTTCTTTACGACCGACCTTGCGGGGAATCTCAAATGGAACGGCTTAGACTCGTATAAAGACGTGTTTTTGTATATGACGGGGCAAAAGTCCAACGGCATTATCGATATTCGTTCGCTGTGGAACACCTTGTCTATTCTGTTTCTCGCGTTTTGTATCAACCTGCCCATCACTCTCTTGTTTTCCTATATGATTTACAAGAAAATAAGATTGCATAAAGTTCTGCGGGTGGGGTTGTACGTTCCGTGCGTACTGTCGGTAGTTATTCTGTGCCTGTTCTGGCAGTTGATGTTTTCCGGCACGTCGTCGGGCGCAAGCCTTTTCTCGGTGCTTGAAAAGTTAGGCTATTCTAATCAGAAAGTAATCGTAAACGGCTGGTTTATGGACAAAGCCACCGCCTGGTGGGGAGTGATTATTTTCAGCGTATGGACGGGCGTGAACGGAAACATAATCTATTTCACTTCCGCAATGGCGCGACTGCCCGACAGCGTGGTCGAGAGCGCGTCTTTAGACGGCGCGAGCGAAATGAGACAGTTCTTTTCGATAGTTATACCTATGATTTGGCCTGTCATAACCACTATGAGCATTACGCTTATCGGCGGAACGATAAACTGGTTCCAGCCCGCGCAACTGATTATAGGCGAAAATATGGCGGCTTCGGTCGGCGGCGGCACGATTGCCTGGATTATCATAAGTCAGGTAAAAGGCGGCAGAACGGTCGGTTTCCCCGCGGCGTTCGGCGTGGTTATCTCGATTATCGGCGCGGTGTTTATCGTTTTCTTCCGTAAAATGATGGAAAAAATTCACGAGGGGGTCGAATACTGATGAATACTAAAGCAAACAGAATAAAGACTTCTTCTCCCGTGGATAAAACGGTAAGGACGATTTGTTTCGTCGTTATGGTTCTTCTTTGCTTTACTTACGTTTTTATGTACGTATGGCTGCTGTTCAACTCTTTAAGAAGTTTAGACGGTTATCTCCTGAACGGATTTAATCTGTTCGATTTCAAAAATTTTACGCTTTCTAATTATAAAGAACTGTTTACGACGCAGATTGCGGGGAGCGGCAGAAACCCGATTTACATCACGGATACGATAGTAAACACCGTGCTGCTCGTTTTCGGGCAGGTGTTGCTTTCGGTCTCGATTCCCGCGTTCACGGCGTATATTATCGCAAAATACAACTTTAAACTCAAAAAAATCATACTCAATATCGCGGTTATCGTTATGGTCGTTCCCACTCTCGGTTCAACCGCCACGACGTATAATTTTATGACGAAGTTGGGGCTTATAAACACTTACTGGGGTATATATCTTATGGCCGCGGGCGGGTTCGGTTTCGGATTCTTGCTTTTTTACAACTTCTTCGCCGCGATACCCTGGGAATACGCCGAAAGCGCGTTCTTAGACGGCGCGTCCGATTTGCAGGTGTTTCTAAAAATAATGTATCCGCAGGCGGTGCCTATACTGACCGCGATTGCAATAACGAGTTTCATCAATCGCTGGAACGATTATATGACGGCGTATATTTATCTTCCCGACAATCCGACCATCGCGCTCGGTGTCAGTCAGTTGTATTCGAGAATGAAGAACGCGCTTACTTTGCCTATCGCGTTCGCGGGAATGACATTGCTCGCCACCGTGTCGTTGATTATCTTCGCGATATTCAACAGGTTTATTATGAACAATATGTCGGTCGGCGGCGTTAAAGGTTAATTTACGGAGAATAATATGATTAAAAAAAGAATTATCGCAACTATGCTCAGCGTGGCAATGCTCTTTTCTTTGGGAGCGTGCAACGTTAAAAACCCTGACGAAACGGGCGGCGGGGGAAAAACGACTTTACCCGATTACGACGCTAAAAGCGAGGAATTATCAATGAAAATTGCAGGATGGGTTATACCAAAAGACTTAAACGACACACAGATTCAATATATTAAAGAAAGCGGCATAACCGTTTTGCAGGCGGCTTCCGCGGGCAGCGGCACTCTTTCGATAGATATTTCTTCCGAACTGTCAGACGAGAATAAAGCAATTATGCAGAAATGCAAGGAAAACGGTTTATCGCTGTTGCTGCACGTCGGAGGAAAGGACGCGAGCAAACTCGCTTACGTCTCTAACGTTACCGCTTACGACGCCGTTCAGGGACTCTGTATAGACGAGCCTAATAAATCGCAGGTAGACGAAATCGCGGCGCGCGTCGACGGTTATAACCGTAATGCGGGGACGAAAGATTTATTCGTAAATCTTTATCCGTCTTTATGGTCGGGGTTGAAAACCGAATTCGACGGCAACTATTCGGCGTATCTCGAATACTTTTACGAAAAGGTTTTATCGAAAATTACCGCGGGGGAAAAATGGCTTTCCGCAGACAGATATCCGCTCACTTACGACACAAAGGGCGAGAAATGCCTGGATACGGGTTGGCTTTCCGACGTGGAAGCGGTCGCTTTGCTTGCCGAAAAGTACGAGAACGTTAAAACCAACTTCTTTATTCAGACTATGCCTTACGGCGGCGAGGAAAAATCCGGTGCGCAAGCGGGATCGAGAGACAGAGTTCCGACTTACGAAGACGTCAGAATGCAGGAATACACGCTCCTGACTTTCGGTTACGATATGATATCCTGTTTCTGTTACGGTTCTCCCGTAGAAGGCAGAGAGTTCCTCGACAGGCAGGTTGCTATGATTGACAGAAACGGAGAACGCACGGATATTTATTATTCGGTGCAGAAAGCGAATAAAGAAATTCTCGCGTTCGACCACGTAATCAAACAGTTTGAACGGAAAGGTGTGTTCACCAACGACGCAGGTAAAACCACAACGGATAAACACAGAACGCAGAATTCTTCTTTTGCTGGACTGACGGCAAGAATGTCCGTCGCGGAGATAGATTGTCTTGCGGAGGTTTATTCGTCCGCGGATACCCTTTTCGGGTATTTTGCCGACGGTGAAGAAAACGCAGGTTTTACGCTCGTCAATTACAACGAAACGTCAGAAGCAATTACTGATAACGTTTCGCTTAGATTTAATCCCGATTATAAGTTTAATAAGGCTCTTTGCTATATCGGCGGAGTAAAAACCGTGCTCGACGTAAAGAACAACACGCTCGATATCACTCTCGGTGTTGGCGAAGGTGTGTTCGTAATTCCTTATTGCGGATAACTTTTACGGCGCGCAGTCCGCGGCATTTCCGACGGGCTGCGCGCGAGTTTTATATTTGTTTTATCGTTATGATTTATCAGACTGTTGATTTATACGAATATTTCGGCAAAAAGAACATGGGCAAAGGCGGTAGGCTTATCGTCTATTCGCCCGACAATTCCGACGAGATAAACGCCGACCGCTTGCGCCCCGC
>CAMEHL010000104.1 GCA_945917475.1 uncultured Clostridia bacterium
AAACGACGGTTTGCGTCGTACGACGAAATTTCGCCGTTATGAACGATAGAATAATCGAGCAGCGAGAACGGGTGCGCGCCGCCCCACCAACCGGGAGTATTAGTAGGATACCGCCCGTGCGCCGTCCAGGAATATCCTTCGTATTCGTCCAGACGGTAGAACTCGCCGACGTCTTCGGGATAACCAACCGCTTTAAAGCAACCCATATTTTTGCCGCTTGAAAATATATACGCGCCCTTTATAATAGTGTTTATTTTGACAACGCTTCTCACCACGTATTCTTTCTCGTCAAGATGACTGTCTCTCAGTCTGTTGTGGTCGGGCGTAACGAAATATCGCCATATAAGCGGTGCGTCGGTGATTTTAGGCGTGCTTTTAACGGGTATTTTGGAAAGGTTGATTATTTCGAAACGCTCGTCGAGATAGCGTTCGCATTCTTCTCTCGCGGTTTTATCGTTGTAAAAAACGTGAAAAGCGTAATAATCTTTGTATTCGGGATAAATGCCGTATCCTGCAAACCCGCCGCCGAGTCCGTTCGACCTGTCGTGCATCACCGTCATTGAATCGACGATGAGTTTACCCGATATTCTTTCGCCCGATTTCGAAAAAACGCCCGCGATTGCGCAACCTGCGGGAATTCTGACTTCGCCTTCTTTCTTCATAGTTCGCTCCTTGAAAGAAATATATAACGTAATTAAACGAAAAAGGGCGACCGATAAAACTGCCGTTGCAGTTTTTCGGACGCCTTTGCCCTTTTTTATGCAAGCATTATAACACCATAAACCGACTCTGTCAAACGAATTTCGACAATTTTAAAAATTTTTCAAAAATGCGTTAAAATCCGTTGACAAATTTTTTCGACGGGTTTATAATAACGCCATAATAAAATTTTGGCAAGGGTGTCAAAGAGCGGTTCTTTGGCACTCTTGCCCTTTTTTAAATCTTTTTTGCAAGGAGAAACGATTATGGAAACAATCAGCAGCATTTTCGGGAAAAACGTTTTTAACGACGCGGTTATGAAAGCGAGACTTCCCAAGGAAACCTATAAAGACGTGCGCCGCGCGATAGACGACGGAAAACGGCTTGACATCGAAACCGCCAACGTAGTTGCCAACGCCATGAAAGACTGGGCTGTCGAAAACGGCGCAACTCATTTTACCCATTGGTTTCAGCCTATGACGGGCGTTACCGCCGAAAAGCACGACAGTTTCATCTCGCCCGAAAAATCGGGTTCGGTTATAATGGAGTTCTCCGGCAAAGAATTAGTGCGCGGCGAACCGGACGCTTCGAGTTTTCCGTCGGGCGGACTCAGAGCGACTTTCGAAGCAAGGGGTTATACGGCGTGGGACCCTACTTCTTATGCGTTTATTAAAGACGGCGTTTTGTGTATTCCTACCGCTTTCTGTTCTTACGGCGGCGAAGCGCTCGACAAAAAAACTCCGCTGCTCCGTTCTATGGAAGCGATAAACAAACAAGCCATAAGAGTACTCCGCTTGTTCGGCAACGACACGGCTAAGTCTGTGAAAACCACCGTCGGACCCGAACAGGAATATTTCCTTATTCCCAAAGAACTGTTCGATAAACGTAAAGACCTTATATATACGGGCAGAACGTTGTTCGGAGCGAAAGCGCCTAAAGGTCAGGAACTCGAAGACCACTATTTCGGGGCAATCAAACCCAAAGTACAGGAGTTTATGAAAGAACTCAACGACGAATTGTGGAAACTCGGGATTCTCGCCAAAACCGAACACAACGAAGTCGCGCCCGCGCAACACGAACTCGCGCCCATCTTTACCACTACGAATATCGCGACCGACCATAACCAACTTACTATGGAAATAATGCAGAAAGTCGCAAAACGCCACGGAATGGTATGCTTGTTGCACGAAAAACCCTTTGCGGGCGTAAACGGCAGCGGCAAACACAACAACTGGTCTATTTCAACCGATACGGGCATAAACCTTCTCGAACCGGGCGAAACGCCTTTCGACAACGCGCAATTCCTGCTTTTCCTTGTCGCGGTGATAAAGGCGGTGGACGAATACCAGGATTTACTGCGCATTTCCGCCGCTTCCGCGGGTAACGACCACCGACTAGGCGCGAACGAAGCGCCCCCCGCCGTCGTTTCCATGTTCCTCGGCGACGAACTCACCGAGATTTTAGAAGCGATTGAAAACGACGCTTCTTACGACGCGAAAGAAAAAGTGCAGATGAAAATAGGCGTTCACGTTATTCCTAAGTTCCCGAAAGATACCACCGACAGAAACAGGACTTCTCCTTTCGCCTTTACGGGTAACAAATTCGAATTCCGTATGGTAGGTTCTTCGGCGTCCATCGCGGAAGCAAACATCGTCCTTAACACCGCCGTTGCGGAAGAACTCAAAGAATTTGCGGACGCGCTCGAATCGGCGAAAGATTTTACCGGCGAACTGCACGACCTTATAAAGAAAACCATTAAAGAGCATAAGCGCATAATCTTCAACGGCAACGGTTACAACGACGAGTGGCTTGCCGAAGCGGAAAGACGCGGACTTTTAAACCTTAAATCCACTCCCGAGTGTCTGCCGTACTTCCTGAAAGAAAAGAACGTTAAACTGTTCACTGAACACAAAGTTCTTTCCGAAACGGAAATCAAATCCAGATACGAGATAATGCTTGAAAACTATACCAAGACAATCAATATAGAAGCGCTTACGATGATAGATATGGTAAACAAGGATATTCTCCCCGCAATAGGCAAATACGTCAAGGAACTCGCGGTTACTGCCGAAAAGCGCAATGCGCTGCTCCCCGATTTCGAAAACAGTTTCGAAACGGACAGAATAGCCAAACTTTCCGCGCTCGGAAAGTCGGTTTTCACGAAAGTGGAAGAATTAGAGCAACTGCTTATAAACGCCGACCTTTCCGACTCGCTCAAAGCCGCCGAATACTACCGTTTCAAAGTGTTTGCGGCAATGCAGTCTCTCCGCGTGGACGTGGATATGGCGGAAAGAATCACTTCGTCGGAATACTGGCCGTATCCTTCTTACGGCGAATTGCTATTCGGCGTGAGATAACCTTTACGCCCCGCCCTGCGCCACGAAAAAAAATCAGACTGACGGCGCAAAAAAAATTACTCTGTCCGCCCGTTTTACGGGCGGACGAAATCGTCCGACCGTGCGTTTTCGCGCGGTCGGAAAATAAATTAACGGAGACTACTTTATGTGTTCTATAATGGCGTGCCTGGGCGCGCGTATAACAAAAGAAGAATTTACCGTCGGCTTTGACAAAACGATATCGCGCGGACCGGACGATTCGCGCATAACTGAAATTCCCGGCGGATATATGGGTTTTCACAGACTTGCGATTATGGGTTTGACTCCGCAAGGCATGCAGCCTTTCTCTTTCGGGAAAAACGTTCTCGTTTGTAACGGCGAAATTTACGGATTCCGCAAAATGAAGAACGCGCTTATCGAAAAAGGCTATACGTTTAAATCGGATTCGGATTGCGAAATATTATTGCCGCTATATAAAGAGTACGGATTAAAAACCTTTTCTATGCTCGACGCAGAATACGCGCTCGTTCTGTACGACGGCGAACAAGGTAAAATTATCGCTGCGCGCGACCCCATAGGCATAAGACCGTTGTTTTACGGTTATAAAAACGGCGGAATATTTTTCGCAAGCGAAGCGAAAAACCTTGTGGGACTGTGCGATAAAGTTATTCCCTTTCCCCCCGGACACTATTACGACGGCGAAAAATTCGTGTGTTACTGCGACGTTGCTAAAGTCGAGAAAGTATGTTACGACGATTTGGAAACGGTTTGCAAAAACATCAGAGAAAAACTCATCGCAGGTATTGAAAAACGGTTGGACGCCGACGCACCCGTAGGTTTTCTTCTTTCAGGCGGGCTTGACAGTTCGCTCGTATGCGCAGTCTCGCAGAAACTTCTTAAAAAACCTATAAAAACATTCGCTATCGGCATGAACACCGACGCAATCGATTTAAAATATGCCAAAGAAGTCGCCGACTATATAGGCAGCGATCACACGGAAGTGATTATTGACAAAGAACAGGTTATAAAGGCGATTGAACCCGTCGTCGCTCTGCTCGGAACGTTCGATATAACCACCGTGAGAGCAAGTATCGGTATGTATCTTGTATGCAAATACGTTCACGAAAACACCGACGTACGCGTTCTTTTAACGGGAGAAATATCCGACGAACTTTTCGGCTATAAATACACCGACTTCGCGCCGAACGCAGACGCTTTCCAGAAAGAGGCGGAAAAACGCATAAGAGAACT
>CAMEHL010000105.1 GCA_945917475.1 uncultured Clostridia bacterium
AGTTAAGGTTTTTACCGTTATTTCTCTTGTTTCCGTTATTTGTTTTCCGCCTTTTCCGTCCGCCCCGTCAGTATCCGTCTTTGGGCGGAACGCTCGCAACCGTGAGAAGTTCTACTTTGGCGGCACCCGCTTTTTTGAGTTTTTCCGCAAGCGCTTCTCCCGTAGAACCCGTCGTGGTAACATCGTCTATTATAAGCACGCTTTTGCCCGCGACGGCAGATTTATCCGTTATTCTGAACGCTTCCGCGAGATTTTTGCGCCGTTTGTCGGCGTTAAGCGACGCCTGTCTCTGCGTTTCCCGCGTTTTCACCGCAGCGCGAACGAACGGAACGCCCGTCTTTTCAGAGACTTGTGCGGCGAGAATTTCCGACTGGTTATAGCCGCGTTTCTTCTTCGACTTATCCGTCGCGGGGACGAAAGTTACGCAATCGGAATTAAAATAATACTTAAAATACGCCGCGGCGAGATAATCGGAAAACGCGTCTAAAAGATACTTCGCGTTATCGTATTTAGCGCGTTTAATCAGCGTGCTGACGGGTTTTCCGTAATTAAAAACGCTTCTCGCCCTGTCCGTCGCAATAAGTTTACCCTTACAGGTGGAACAATATTCTTCGTCCGCGACGACTTTTCTGCCGCAATGCGAACAAGTCGCTCCGTCGATAAACGGAAGCGATTTGCGGCATCTTTCGCAAAAAAATCCGTCGTCGAATATTTCCTTTCCGCAGACGGCGCAACGCCATTTCGGGTAATAAAACAACCGCTTGAAAAACGTTTTAAAAGCCTTAAACGCTTTCATACTCCCTTATTTCAGGTATTTCGCAAGATCCGCCGCCCTGTCCGTTTTTTCCCAGGAAACGCCGTCTTTGCCGAAATGCCCGTAAGCCGCAGTCGCCGCGTAAACGGGTTTTTTAAGCCCGAGTTTTTCTATTATCGCGGCGGGGCGCAGGTCGAATTCTTTCACTATTATATCGGCAATCTCGCCGTCGGGAAGTCTGCCCGTGCCGAAAGTGTTCACCATTACCGAAACGGGTTTCGCCACGCCGATTGCGTATGCAACCTGAATCTGGCACTCGTCCGCAAGCCCCGCGGCGACTACGTTTTTGGCGATATATCTCGCCATATACGTCGCCGAACGGTCTACCTTGGTCGGGTCTTTGCCCGAAAAAGAACCGCCGCCGTGCGGACATCTTCCGCCGTAAGTATCGACTATGATTTTTCTGCCCGTAAGTCCCGAATCGCCCGCAGGTCCGCCTATTTCGAATCTGCCCGTCGGATTTATATAGTATTTGGTATCCTTATCGAGATATTTTTCGGGAAGAACGGCGTCGATAACGCGCGCTTTAAGGTCGCGCCTTAAAGTTTCCGTCGTAACGGTGTCGTCGTGCTGAGAAGAAAGAACGACCGCTTCTATTCTGCGGGGCGCGCCGTTTTCGTATTCAACGGTAACCTGCCCTTTCCCGTCGGGACGGATATAAGAAAGTTCTCCCGACTTTCTCACTTCTTCGAGTTTTTTGCACATTTTGTGCGCAAGCATTACGGGGAGCGGCATAAGTTCTTCCGTTTCGCGGCAGGCATAGCCGAACATAAGCCCCTGGTCGCCCGCTCCCGTTTTGTCGTAAACGTCCTCTCCGCCCTCTTCTTTCGTTTCGAACGAATTGTCCACGCCGAGAGCGATATCCGCGCTCTGCGAATTAAGCCTTACGTCAATTCTGACGGTATCTGCGGAAAAACCCGCCTTTTTGTCGTTATATCCTATATTCGAAATAACTTTTCTCGCGACGGACTGCACGTCCACTTTCGCTTTTGAAGTTATTTCGCCCGTAACGAGCATATAATCGGTAGTGGCAACGACTTCGCACGCCACGCGCGAATCGGAATCCCCTTTAAGAAATTCGTCTAAAACGGCGTCCGCAACGCTGTCGCATACTTTATCGGGATGTCCCTGCGTTACGCTCTCGCTCGTAAAAAAGTTTTTCATAAGCAGACCTCGGTGTTGTGAGTAAAATAATAACGAAATAAGCCCGTATAATAAGCCTGCCGTCGGGTTGCCGCCCGCATTCCGCGGCAATTCTCCGCACGGCGTTGCCGCAATTAAGCGCTTTCCGTCATACTTTTTTTATTTTACCACGATAAACGCGTTTATGTCAACTTATTCTATGCGTTATTCCCGCCGAGAGCGGCTAAATTTTGCTTTTCCGCTGAAAAAAAAACAATCTTACGACGATTGACTTTTGCGTCAATAAAATTTAAAAACGAGCGCAAAACCGTTGACATTTATTTTTTCTTTTCCTATAATTATTATAATTGACTTTTCAGTCAACACGGGAGAGAAAGACGGATAAAAAGACGTAAAAAAACGGGTTAAGACGTAAGGAGAGAAAGATGAGCAAAGATAAAGGCTCGCCGCGCGGCGAAAAGGAAGCGCGGAAAAGAGAGATAGCGATTGCGGGGCTTAAAGCGTTCTGCGAGAAGGGCTACGCGGGTACGACGATAGAAGACATCGTGAAAAAAGCGGGTTGCAGCCACGGACTGTTTTACCATTACTTCAAAAACAAAAAAGAAGTATTCGACGAGACTATGCGCATACGCCGCGAAAAGTCTGACGACGATATGGAAAAACAACTGTCAGACCAACCCGATTACGGCGAAAAACTGCGGATAATAATAAACAATATGTTTTACAACCTTAAAAACGACGAAAACTTTGTGTATTTTTATTATTTTTTCGTTTCGCAATGCTTTACGGGCAGAAAGCCGCGCGGACTGTCGGCGCAGAACGGAAACGAAGGCGCGGCGGCGCGCGCGTCGGACGGTTATATGCGCGACGAGCCGTGCCGCGAGAAAAAACACGAACCGCCTATCGTCAAATTTGAAAGGCTGTTCCGCGAAGGACAGGAAAAAGGATATTTTACGCTTAACCACAGCGCGAAGGAATGCGCGATACTGTTTTCTTCGATAATTCAGGGTGCGACGCTCGGCTACGTTATCGCGCCCAGAGAAGTGCGTCAGCGCATGAGCCTGCCCGATCCCGACTTTATTATAAGCATATTCAGAAAGGAGAATATATGAAAAAACAAAAAACTGCCAAAAGCGGCTTCATCTGCGATGCGAAAACGATTCTCAAATCGGTGAGAGAATATAAGAAATCTTCTCTGCTTGCGCCGATTTTCGTTATGCTCGAAGTAATACTCGAAGTGCTTATCCCCTACGTTATGACTCTTCTGCTCGGCAGAATAAAAGAAATCGGCGCGTCGGGAGACACTTCTCACCTGCTCTCGGAAATACTGAAATACGGCGGGGTTCTGCTCGCGCTCGCGCTTGGTTCGCTTGCGTGCGGTTCGTTGTCGGGGGTGTTCTGCGCTAAAGCGTCGAGCGGGTTTGCCAAAAACCTGAGAAAGGATATGTATTATAAGATACAGGATTTTTCCTTTTCCAATATAGACAAATTCTCCACTTCTTCTCTGGTAACGCGGCTGACGACGGACGTAACCAATATCGAACAGGCTTATATGATGATTATAAGGAGCGCGATACGCTCGCCGTTTATGATTGTATTTTCGCTGATAATGGTGTTCACGATAAACGCGAAGATGGCTCTCATCTTCCTTTGCATCGCGCCCGTGCTTGCGGTGGGACTTACGCTAATAATGACAAAAGCCATACCCTTTTTCAACCGCATTTTCAGAAAGTACGACGCTATGAACGAATCGGTAGAAGAAAACGTGCGCGGTATGCGCGTGGTCAAATCTTACGTGCGCGAAGACTTTGAAAAACAAAAGTTCTTCAAGGCGTCGGACAACGTGAGAAAAGACTTCACGAAAGCGGAAAAGATTATCGCCTGGAATATGCCGCTTATGAACTTCTGCATTTACGCGGGGCTTATCGTCATATATCTCGTCGGTTCGATTTTTATAGTAAAATCAAACGAACAACTCTTAAAACTCACCGAATTGCAGAGTTTTATGACTTATTCGTTCCAGATTTTAATGAGCCTTATGATGGTCGCGATGATAATGGTTATGGTGATAATGAGCGTCGCTTCCGCCGAACGTATCGCGGAAGTTCTGCGCGAGAACAGCACCATAGTCTCGCCCGACAATCCCGTTAAAGACATAAAGGACGGGAGCGTGAGTTTTAAAAACGTCAGTTTCAAATACTCCGAAAAAGCCGAACGCAACTCTCTCGAAAACGTCAATCTCGACGTAAAGAGCGGCGAAACGGTGGGCATAATCGGCGCGACGGGTTCGGGCAAGTCCACGCTC
>CAMEHL010000106.1 GCA_945917475.1 uncultured Clostridia bacterium
ATTTCGCCCATAGTGTCTTTTTCAATACGATATCCCATATTAACTCCTGTTAAAGATTTTCTAACTTAAAACTTAAATACGCGAGAGAAAGAGCCATATCTTCCTGCTGAACGATTACTCCGTCTTTCACTTTAAGTTTAGTAGGCGCAAAATTCCATATAACCCTTACCCCGCAACCCACGAGCAGGTCACAGACGCTTTGCGCCGCCCCGACGGGTACGGTGATTATGCCGATTTTCACTTCGTGTTCTCTGCAATAACCGGGAAGCGCGGATATGGGTAAAATCTGCCTGCCGCCCGCTTCCCCCGTCTTTTCGGGATCGGAATCGAACGCCGCGCTTATAGCGAGTCCGAATTTGCCGAATCCGCCGTAACCGAGTATCGCTTTTCCGAGTTTCCCCGCGCCGACGAGTATTACCTTAGAACCGCAGTCGTTTTCAATGTAACTTTTAAGGTTTTTTTTCAGTTCTTCTTTATCGTAACCGATTTTAGGTCTGCCTTTTCCCGACAGCGCGCCCAGATCTTTTCTCACCTGCACTTCGCCGAGATTGAGACCGCGCGCGATTTCCGACGAAGAAACGTATACTTCGTCGTCGGATACGGAATCGAGATATTCGAGATATAAAGGCACGCGACCGAGCGTTGCCTTTTTGAGTTCGGTATTCTTCATTTTACCCTTGAATTAACTGCCGCTTTCAGCCTTTCCCCCTCGGCTTTCGGTTTCGGTATGGTTTATATCGATAATACCATTATCTATTACGTTCAAAAAAATAAGACGGGTAAATAAGGTTACAATTTCGCCTATTATCATTAGGAATTATAACAGAAAAAACGCGCGCCCGTCAAGCGTTTGACGGGCGTTTATTTAAATAGGAAATTTTTTCTTTATACTTTCCTTATTCTTTCGTTTATTTTACGGTTTTCTCTCCGCCGTTGTTCTTTTCCCTATCCGGCGGCGCGGGCGCGACGGACGGGCTTTCGGAACAATCGTCCGCGACGGACGACGCGGACGCTGCGGACGGAGCGCACGACTTTAAGGGAGGAAGGTCGGACTGCGGCGCGGGGTTTTCTCCGCCCGACGAAACGGCAGCGGCGGCTTTCGCGTCCAGATCCGCCTGCAAGCGCGGCGGAACGGGTTTAGCGGGTATTTCGCCCGCTTTATCGAGCGCGATTTTTGTCAGTAGCGGACCTATAAGTTCGTATATCAGAACGGCGAACAGCGCGATATTTCTGATAATCAATCCCGAGCCGTTTCCGAGCGACATAGCGGTTAAAGACATTCCGAGCGACACGCCCGCCTGCGGCAAAAGCGTGATGCCCAGATATTTGCGGACGGTGGGTTCGCAACGCATAAAGCGCGAAGAAACGTTCGCCCCGACGATTTTGCCCGCCGAACGCACGAGAATAAACACGACGCCCGCAAGGACGATTACCCAGTCGGAAAAGACTTTGAATTCCAGCCCTGCGCCGCTTATGACGAAGAACGCGACCATAAGCGGACCCGTCCAGCGGTCCACCCTTTCCATAAGTTCTTCCGAAAACTTACAGAGATTGCAAAACAGCGTTCCCATCATCATACAAACGATAAGCGGAGAAAAGCCTATTTCCACTTCTCCGAGCGAAAATTCTATTTTAGACAAAGCGACGGCAAGCAGAACGAAACACACGGAAATGCTGAGTCTTTTACTGCGCGAGTGGAAATAGCGTTCCACGAAATGCAGACACACCCCGACGAGTCCGCCGAGAACGACCGAGCCGACCACTTCTATCAACGGGTTGACGAGCAGCGACACCACGCCCACGGCGTTGCCGCTTTCGAGCGCTTTCGCCGCGCCGAACGAAACGGCGAAAATAACCAGTCCCACAAGATCGTCGAGCGCGACGACGGGAAGGAGCATTTTTGTAACGGGGCCTTCCGCCTTATACTGTTTGATGACCATAAGCGTTGCGGCGGGAGCGGTGGCGGCGGCGATTGCGCCGAGCGTAAGCACGGCTGAAAGCGGGAGTTTATCGGGCATTATAAGATGCAGGATAAACAGCGCGACGTCTACCGCGGCGGTAGCGACGACAGCCTGAAACACAGCCACGACGACCGCTTTTTTACCCGTCTTTTTAAGGTCTGAAAGGCGGAATTCGTTGCCCATCGCAAACGCGATGAAACCGAGCGAGACGTCCGATATAATAGCGTACTGCGCCACGTCGTCCGCAGAGACGAATCCGAGACCTTTCACGCCGAACGCGCCGAGACAGTAAGGACCTATCAGCACGCCCGCTATAAGATACGCGGTAACCGCGGGAAGATTCCATATTTTGGTTATGCGGGACATCAGAAGCCCCGAAAGCAAAGTTACGGAAAGCGCGAAAATTGTTTCCATTATAAATCTCCGATAAGCCCGCGGCACTATGCGCCGCGGAAGTTTTTCTCCGTCTTTTCCCTTTTCCCTTACCAAATGAAGATTGTATCACAGCCGCGGCATAAAGTCAACGAAAAACGGAAAGATTTGACGGCGTCCGTAAATTCTTTACACCGCGCAAAAGTAAAGTCCGCCGACCTTGCGGCGCAAGGTCGGCGGACGGCTTTCAATCGTTCTTTTTACCGTTCTTCTTTCAATCGCAGTTTCAACCGTTTGCGGTCGTTATTTAAGTCGCCGTTTTAACAGTTTACGGTCGTTCTTTACGTTTCAACCGTTTACGATAATCGTGCCGACAGTCTGTTGGCGTTTACGCGGTCAATCGGCTTTTTCAATAAACACGACGTTGGTGCCGGTTATTTCTTCTAATTCTTTGGCGGTATACAAAGAAGAATCGCAAAGTCTTATTATAACCGCCGCGATAAAAGAAATCACTAATCCCGCGCCGAACCCGAGAAGCGTGAACTTCCAGAAATTTCTGCTCTCCGATACGTCGGGTTTGTTCTGCAACCGTTTAAGGTTGAGAACGTTTGCGGGCAGTTTTCCTTCTTCCGACAAAACCGTCTCGGCAGCCGTTCTCACGGCGGCGAGTTTCTTTTCCGCTTCTTCTCTCGAAGAATCGGTATACGAAATGGTGAATATAAGGCTGTTTTCGTCGTACTGCACGTCGATATTGCCCGCGGAAATAACCGCCCCGGCAGGTTCTTTGCCTTCCTGCGCGTAATAATTGGCGTTCGCGGTGGAAACGCACTCCGAATCTTTTATGAATACGGGGATAGACGGCATTATTCTTTTAGAGAGCGACACGTTGGTACTCGTTTCGCTGCCGTTTAGTTTTGCAACGAGCATAACCGATTCTTTCGCGGTGTACACGCCCCTGTCTTTAACCACACCGTAAGTCGCGCCCGCTATTCCGCCGATTATCGCCGCGAGAACTATATAAATAATAAACCGTTTAAAGCCGTACCAGAAATAGTTGGTTTCTTCGCGCACGGTCAGATTTTCGTCGCAATTACCGTTCATTGCGTTTCACCTCCCTGTTTCTTATAACGGATAAAAGCGGAACGCCCGTTATGCGCGTAAGTTCTTCGCCCGTGGAAAGGGTGCGGTCGGTTACGTACAGAAGGTACGACACGCCGAGCGAAAGCACCACGCCGATAATGCCCGAAATCAAAAGTATTTTAAGCGTAGAAGTGTCTTTCGTTGCGGGAATACCGCTTATTCCGCTGCCTTTCACGATTCCTTCGCCGATATTAGTGGTAAAACCTTCGCCGAAAGCGTTTTTCGCTTCCAGCCGTATGGCGCACGCGTAAATTCTCGTGAGAATTTTTGCGGTTTCCGCCGAACTGTTCTGAACGGAAATCTCTATGTTAATCAAATCGTCCTTGCTGAATTTTTTGGCGGTCGCGGTATTTTTGTTAATCACGCTCGCGTAGTCGCCGTTATTGTCGGCAAAAAGATTTTCTTCTTCTACTTCTTCCAGAAATTCGTCGAGTTTATCGACCGTTCTGCGGTTGTATCTGTAATCGTGATAAATCGCGTTGGCGCGGTCGTAAACGATACCCGTCATACAAAAGTCAACGACGGTATCGATGTACGCTATCATTGCGTTGACCGCCTTGGAATCGCTGCCTGTCGAATCGGACGTAACGTTATAACTGAGTTTTTCCGACGTGTAATAGTCGGGCGTGCGGAGTTTCGCGTAGGCAAAACCCACGGCGCACGCGGCAAAAACCGCGATTACTATAAACAGTATATATTTTTTTATCAGAAACAGAAAGTTGAGCACAACGCTCTCGTCTTCCCGTCCGTAGGTTTCGTTCGCCATAACGATGAACTTCTCCT
>CAMEHL010000107.1 GCA_945917475.1 uncultured Clostridia bacterium
GTCTGTATCGTCGTTTAGCCTTTTTATGTCGCTTTTAATGCCGTTACGGTTTTTATGCGTCGCCGTTAACGGTTTTTAGGCGGACTTTTACCGCCGCGCTTTTACGCTTTGACTTCTTCTACGTTATAGCACTCTATAAAGTCGCCGACTTTTATGTCGTTGAACTTTTCGATGGAAATGCCGCACTCGAAGCCCTGGTTGACTTCTTTCACGTCGTCTTTAAATCGCTTTAACTGCAACACGTTGCCCTCCGTTATCATCACGTCGTCGCGGTAAATGCGGAGTTTGCCGTTGCGGACAATCTTGCCTTCGGTAACGTAACAACCGGCAACCTGACCGACGCCCGATATTTTGAATACTTCTCTGACTTCCGCTTTGCCGAGATAGGTTTCGGAAATCTTGGGTTTAAGCATTCCTTTAAGCGCCTTTTCGACGTCTTCAATCGCTTCGTAAATAACCCTGTAAAGTTTTATGTCCACGCCGCTTCTTTCGGCAATCTGCTTGGCGTTGGAATCGGGGCGCACGTTAAAGCCGATTATTATCGCGCCCGAAGATTCGGCGAGCATTATGTCCGATTCTTTAATCGCGCCGACCGCCGCGTGTATGACGTTTACTTTCACTTCTTCGTTGGAAAGTTTTTCGAGCGACTGTTTAACCGCTTCCACCGACCCCTGAACGTCCGCCTTCACGATTATGCTTAAAACTTTCATTTCGCCTTCGGCGATTTTGCTGAACACGTCGTCGAGAGTTACCTTGGACGCGGCTTTTATCATATTTTCTCTTTCTTTGTTCTTTCTCTCTTCCGCGACGAGTTTCATCAGTTTATCCTGCTCTACCGCGTAGAGAATATCGCCCGCTTCGGGAACGTCGTCAAGCCCCATTATTGACACGGGAACGGACGGCCCCGCGGACGCGACTTTTCTGCCCTTGTCGTCGCTCATTGCCCTGATTTTACCCGTAACCGTGCCGACTATAACGTTGTCCGCAACGCGGAGCGTGCCGTTCTGAATAAGAACGGTGGCAATAGGTCCTTTGCCCGGGTCGAGTTTGGCTTCTATAACTACGCCTTTCGCTTTTCTCGACGGGTCGGCTTTCAGATCCTTGACTTCTGCGAGCGTGAGTATGCTGCCTAAAAGGTTATCGAACCCTTCGCCCGTCTTTGCGGAAACGGGGCACATCATAACGTCGCCGCCCCATTCTTCGGGAACGAGTCCCTTTTCGGTCAGTTGGGTTTTCACCCTTTCTATGTTCGCTTCGGGTTTATCTATTTTGTTTACCGCGACTATGATGGGAACGTCCGCCGCTTTGGCGTGCGAAATCGCTTCTTCCGTCTGCGGCATTATTCCGTCGTCGGCGGCGACCACGAGAACGGCTATATCGGTAGCCTGCGCTCCGCGCGCGCGCATCGCCGTAAACGCCGCGTGTCCCGGCGTATCTAAAAAGGTAATCGGATTTCCGTCAACGCTGACCTGATACGCGCCTATGTGCTGAGTTATACCGCCCGCTTCGCCCGCGGTAACGTTGGTCTTTCTTATTCTGTCGAGAATAGAAGTTTTGCCGTGGTCGACGTGCCCCATAACGGTAACGACGGGCGGACGGCGCACGAGTTTGCTTTCGTCCGTAACCGCGTCTTCGAAACCTTCGGACAACACGTCTTCGGCGGTTTTATCGAGTTTCAGTTCGAGCGTAACGCCTATCTCGTCCGCAATGAACGCTGCGGTATCGAAATCGACGGAATCGTTTATAGTCTTCATTATGCCTTCTTTAAAAAGGCGTTTGGTTATCTCCGCGGCGGTTATGCCTATTTTTTCGGACAATACTTTAAGGGGTATTATCTCGCTGGTAATAACCGCTTTCTCTATTTTTATGACGCTCGTTTCCGTCTGTTCTTTGTTCTTTTTGACGGGGCGGAACTTCCTGTAACCCGTCTTGTTCTCGTCGAAGTCGTCTATATCCACGTTGTTGCGGATAAGCGCGCGCTTATTGAGCGCGTGCTTGTCTTCGTATTGCTTTTCTCCGCCCGTTTTTTTCTTGCCGAACGTTCTCTTGTCCCCGCCCGTAACGACGATAGGCGGCGCGACGTAAGTGTTCTGCGGTTTTTTACCCGACGGACGGGCGGCGTTGCCCGTTCCCGTTCCGCGGAAACCGCCCTGCGCTCCGCCCGCGCCCGCAGGTCTCGGCGGTCTGTCGCCGAACTGTCTGCGTTCGCCGTAAGGTCTCTGCCCCCTGTCGGACGGAGTGAACGTGTTTTTAGGCTGTTCTTTGGGTACGAATTCCCTTCTCACTATAAAACTCGGACGGGGTTTTTCCGCTGGTTTTTCTTCCTGCGGTTTTTCCGCGACGGGTTCTTTCTTCTCCGTCGGAGTTTCCGTATTTTCCGCCGCCGCGCTTTCCTTTTTATCCGCGCCCTCGCCTTTCGCGGTCTCCTTATCTTCCGACCGTTCGGGTTTTGCGGCTTTTTCTTCTTCCTTTACTACGCCTACGGTCTTTTCTTCCGTCTCGGCGGTAACGGCTTTTGCGCCGTCCGCAGGGACTGCGGGTTCGGCTTCGGGCGCGACCGCTTGCGTTTCTTTCGCAAGTTGTTCGGCAGCCGCGCTCGCGGCTTCCGCTTCGAGTCTTTCTTTCTCCGCTTCGAGCGCGCTCAACTTTTCGCCCAGTTGCGCTTTGAAACTTTTAAGCCCCGATTCGGCTTTGTTCAGACTCGCAAGAAGTTCGGACAGTTTGCCGCCCGACAGTAATTGACCCGGCTTTTTGATGTTTTCAGTATGCATTTCAGCCATAGTTCACTCCTGAACGGTTATAAAATCTTTTTCCGATTCCGAAAAGGCGGCGCGGGCGAGATTTTTATCCGTAACCGCCATAATTTTCGCATTTTCTTTGAATATAATTTCCGCAAGCGTTTCTTTTGCCGTCATAATCAGCGGACAACCGAATTTTCTGGCGATTTTTTTCGCTTCGCCCACGGAATTTTCGCTCGCGGTTTTGCAGACGACGATAAGATACGCTTTTTTTATCGACGCCACCGAGTTAAAGCCCGTGCGGTATTTGCCCGCACGCACGGCAAACCCGAGAAAGGTCTGCGCTTTCCCTTTATTTTCCAAGGAATTCCTCCGCAATCTCGTCGTACACGGCGTCGTCCACCGCGCAGGAAAACGCGCGGTTTAAGAGCCTGCCCTTTTTGAGTTTTTTAAAACACTCTCCGTCTTTGCAGATATACGCGCCGCGCCCGTTGGCTTTTCCCGTCTTATCGAGCGAAATTTTGTCGCCCGACTTGACTATGCGGTACATCTCGCGCTTATCTTTAACCGCCCTGCACGCTATGCAGGTTCTCATCGGCACTTTCTTTTCCATATAAAATCATTCTTCCGAAGAAAGAGTTTCTTCCGCGTTTGCGCTTTCGGGTACGGCGGATTCGGGTTCTGCCGCATCTTCGCCCAGTTCCGCAAGCGCGGCGCTCTCGCTCTTAACGTCTATCTTCCAGTCGGTAAGGCGCACGGCGAGACGCGCGTTCTGACCGCTTCTGCCGATTGCGAGCGACAGTTTATCGTCGGGAACGACAGCCATCGCGCTGTTGTCGCCCGTCTGAATAACTTTGATTACGCGTGCGGGCGAAAGCGCCATAGAAATGTATTCCAAAGGATTTTCGCTCCACGGAATTATGTCGATTTTCTCGCCCCCGAGTTCCGCCACGATGGCGTTCACTCTCGAACCCTTGTTACCCACGCACGCGCCGACCGCGTCCACCGTCGGGTCTTCCGACCAGATGGCGATTTTGGTTCTCTGTCCGGGTTCTCTCGCGATACTCTTTATCTGCACGACGCCCTGCTTGATTTCGGGTACTTCGTTCTCGAACAGTCTGCGAACGAGTCCGTTCGCGGAACGCGACACCATAATCTGCGCGCCCTTGAGCGAGTTTTTGACCTTTTTGACGAACACGTTGAGTTTCTGGTTAGGCTCGTATTTTTCGTTGGGGACCTGATCTCTCGGCGTCAGAACGCCTTCTATCTGATTTGCGCCCACTTCCACGTAAACGTTGCCGTTTTCAATGCGGCGGACGGTACACGTCATGAGTTCGCCTTCTTTGTCTTCGAACTCGTTGACCGTGTTTTCGCGTTCGATCTCGCGGAGTTTCTGCGTTAAAACCTGTCTCGCCGTCTGCGAGGCGATACGTCCGAAGTCTTTGGATTTTATTTCTACGGTGAATAAATCACCCGCTTTGTA
>CAMEHL010000108.1 GCA_945917475.1 uncultured Clostridia bacterium
CCGCCTTTTTTGGCGGTTGTATCTCTATGCCGTTCGGCGGCAACCTTTTACGGTTACATTTTATCCTAAACGCGGATTTTTTGCAACAACGGACGATAGATTTTTCCAACTTACGGTTGATTTTATCGTTTTTCGCGTTGAAAACGCAAAAATAAAGGGAAAAACCGCCCGACGGCGCAACGAATAGTATAATCGCTGTGCCGTCGGGCGGGTCTGTAAATCGATTCTCCTTTTTACGCGGTTTAATCTATCTGCTTAAACGGTTTATACAAAGCCCAATAAAAAATAAGCCACAAGCCGGATACTCCTACGAGCGTGTATATGATTCTCGATACGACGGCTTGCGCTCCCGCGCCGAAAATCGCCGCGACGACGTTGAAATCGAATATTCCCACAAGCCCCCAGACAATCGCGCCGATTATGACGAGAACGAACGCTGTTACGGTAGTTACTTTCATATTTTCCCCCTTTTACGTTAGTTTGAGCAGCGCGGCTCTTTTTATGCGCCGCGCCGCCCTATTCCCTGCGGTTTCCCGCAAAAAACCGCAGGGAATAGATTTTAAATTTTTTATCTTTCTTTTCTTATTCTTTTTTAAGACATTCAATCCGCCGTTTACCGCGATATATAAAGCGCGATATATAAAACGCAATACGTAACGATATAAAAGCCGCGCCGCTTAAAATTTTTAAGCGGCGCGGCGGTCTTTTCGGTTGTTTCGGTCTGTTTAACCTGTTATTTATCGAGTTTCGCTTTAAGTTGGTCGAGTTCGTTCCACAATTCGGCGGGCACTCTCTCTCCTAACTCTTTGTAGAACTGTTCTATACCCTCGGTTTCTTTCTTCCAACTGTCTTTATCTACTTCGAGAAGTTCTTTAATCGTATCGAGAGTAACGTCTTTCAGTCCTTCTATATTGATATCTTCCGCTTTCGGAACGTAACCGATAGGCGTTTCGACGGCGTCTACCTTGTCTTCGCAACGGTCTAAAATCCATTCGAGCACGCGCAGGTTGTCGCCGAAGCCCGGCCACATAAAGTTGCCTTCGTCGTCCGTTCTGAACCAGTTGACGTTGAAGATTTTGGGTTTGTTGGGGGTTTTTTCGCCCATTTCAATCCAATGTTTGAAATAGTCGCCCATATTGTATCCGACGAAGGGGCGCATAGCCATCGGGTCGCGCCTTACCACGCCTACCGCGCCGGTAGCGGCTGCGGTCGTTTCGCTCGCCATAATAGAACCCACGAACACGCCGTTGTTCCAGTCTTTGGACTGATAAACCAGCGGAGCGGTTTTAGCGCGTCTGCCGCCGAAGATGATTGCGGACAGCGGAACTCCGTCGGGCGCTTCGAACTGGTCGGAAAGGCACGGACAGTTGACCGTAGGCGCGGTAAATCTTGAATTAGGATGCGCGCCGCAGGTAGATTTGTCGTGTTTGTCGTATTTGGTATAGTCCCATTTTTCGCCGCGCCAGTTGAGAGCGTTTTTCGGGGGGTTGTCGTCAAGACCTTCCCACCAGACCGTCTCGTCGTCGAGATTTTCGACCACGTTGGTAAAGATTGTGTTCTTTCTCGTGGTTAAGAGCGCGTTGGGATTGGATTTCATATTCGTGCCGGGCGCAACGCCGAAGAAGCCGTTTTCGGGGTTAACCGCCCACAGTCTGCCGTCTTCGCCCACTCTTATCCAGGCGATATCGTCGCCCACGCACCAGCATTTATAGCCTTTCTTTGTGTAAACTTCGGGCGGGATAAGCATTGCAAGGTTAGTCTTTCCGCAAGCGGACGGGAACGCCGCCGCAACGTATTTGATTTCGCCTTTGGGGTTCTGTATGCCTAAAATAAGCATATGTTCCGCCATCCAGCCTTCGGTTTTGCCAAGATAGGACGCTATACGCAGCGCGAAGCACTTTTTGCCCAGAAGCACGTTTCCGCCGTAGTTGGAGTTGATGGACATAATAAGGTTTTCTTCGGGGAAATGGCAGATATATCTCTTTTCTTCGGAGAGTTCCGCATAAGAGTGAAGCCCCTTTACGAAGTCGCCGTCGCCGAGCGCGTCGAGAACTTTCTGACCTATTCTCGTCATAATAGCCATATTGAGAACGACGTAGATAGAGTCGGTGAGTTCGATGCCGATTTTGGAGAATTTGCTGCCGACCGCACCCATAGAATACGGAATAACGTACATGGTTCTGCCTTCCATAACGCCGTCGAACAGCCCGTTCAGGAGTTTAAGCGCTTCGCCCGTTTCCATCCAGTTGTTGATGGGCGCGGAGTCGTCTTTGTTTTTAGAACAAATAAAGGTTCTGCCTTCCACTCTCGCGACGTCGTTTACCGTCGTGCGGTGAAGATAGCAACCGGGCAGTTTTTCCTGATTGAGTTTTATAAGAATTTTTTCCCGTACGGCTTGCTCTCTTAACCCGTCGAGTTGTTCTTCGCTGCCGTCAATCCACACCACGGACGAGGGGCGGCAAAGTTTTTCCGTCTCTTTAACGAAATCCAGAACTTTCTTGTTGTTGGTCATAATATTTACTCCTTTTTTGATTTTTTGCTATAATTTTTTGTGATACCTTTAAGCGCGCGGTCTTTCGCCCGCAAGAAAGAACGTTTAAGGCAAATTGCCGTTTTTATCAGTTTTTGACTGCGTTTTCGGCGTTTTTTGCCTTTACGTACGCAGCCGAATCCCTAAAAATTCTTCTTTTTCGCTATTATAGATTATACCACCATTTCTGTCAAAAGTAAACAACTTTTCGTAAACTCGTCCATAATTTTTTCTTTTGACTAAATACGCGCTTTTTCGCCGTAATCGTATATATTTTTTAATTTTGCGGCGTATATATTTAAATAAAAGGTTTTCGTCGGTAAAACGCGTTGCCGCGGACGGGGTGAGTTATGGCTTTCGATAAAAAAGTTATCGTGTTGAAACAGATTGAAAACGGGTTTTCCGCGGGCGGGCGCGCCGCCGCCGGCATAGTCAGGATAGAGTCCGAAGACGGCGTTTGCTCGCTGTTTTTATCGCCCGTGAATTTCGTCGCCAAAGGCAGCGGAGAATACGTTCTGTTCGTTACGGACGGGAAAAGAGAGATTTACCGTTTTCCGCTCGGCGTTCGTCCCCGTTCTCTGACCGCGACTTTCGACTTGCCGCCCGATTTATCAAAAGGGTTTGCCGCGGGTATATGCTTTTTAAGCGCGGATATTCCCGTTCTCGTCGCTTATCAGCGCACGGAGAACTTCCCCCGCACCGTGCAGGACTTTAAAAAAGCGGTCGCGGAATATTGTATTGAACGGCGCAGGAACAGGCGCGCGGAAGAAACGCCGCCCGTCTATAATATGCACGGAAAAAGCGGTACGGACACCGAAGCGGATAAAGGCGTAAACGGCGCGGCGGATAAAGGCGGCGACTGCGGCGAAAGCGAAAAAAGTGAAAGCGCGGTTTGCGGCGACAAAACGACCGTTTACGACGACGAAGCCGTGGCGACGGAAAATTTTTACGAACTCGACCAATCTATAACGGAGAAAGTGAATTTATTGGAAGCGGCGGAGGTTATGGGAGATGAAATTATACGGAATAAAAATATCGGGGGCGATTGCGGAGAACAAAAGACGTCGGAAAAAGACGGAAATGCTCCTTATACGTTTGCAGATGAAACGGATTCTGTCCGACGCGAAGAGTATTCGCGACAAAACCCTTTCTACCTGACCGTGAAAGAAGAACTCGATTCTCTGTTTGACAAATTCCCCACGGAAGACGGGCTTAGCGCGATATTCCCCGACGGAAAATTTGCAAGAATAAACTATTCCGCGGAAAAATATTACGTGGTGGGGCTAATCAGAGAGCGGGGCGAAGAAAAATACGTCTGTTACGGCGTGCCGTCGGTATATTCCGAAACGCCGCCCAAAGAACTCGACGGATACTGTTCTTTTATCCCCCTTTCCGTGTTCGATATGAAAGGCGACGGATTCTGGATGATGTTTCAGGACGCAGTAACGGGCGAGTGCATAAAACCGGGCAAGGGGAGTTGAACGGTTAATCGTTTTTAAGCCGACAAACCTTTACGGCGGTTATCGGTTTGCGCTTTTTCAATTTGCATTCAGTATATAGATTTTTTCAGGTTTGCTTTTAACGGTTTGCGGCGGCGCGCGGATTTTGCGCGCCGCCGCACTGCGTTATAATTCCGCTCGCCCGCCCC
>CAMEHL010000109.1 GCA_945917475.1 uncultured Clostridia bacterium
TGATTGATTGCTTGGATAATTTTGCTCATTTTTGCTTTAACCTCCTATAAACTAAACGTTCGTTGCCCGAAATTTTGCAAGAGGAACGTCCGAAAGCCTATATAATATACCATATTTTTCGTTTCATTGCAAGCGTTTTTAACGCATATTTTCGTAAAAAGCGTTCTCTATGTGATTTATCTGCCCGTTTTGCAGTTCAACCACGTCGAACCTGCACGGCGCGTCCGTCAGTCCCTTGCGCATAAGGTATTCGGCGGCGACCTTAACGTATCTGAAGCGTTTTTTGCAGTCCACCGCTTCCGCCGCGTAACCGTACTCGTCGCCCGTGCGCGTTTTGACTTCTATAAACACCGTTTCGCCGTCTTTTTCGGCGATTATGTCTATCTCGCCCGCGTGAGTCTTAAAATTTTTGACGACTATCTTATAGCCTTTCTTTTTAAGAAATTCCGCGGCTTTCAGTTCTCCCGCTCTACCCAGAAGTTTTTTATAAAAGTTTTTCTGTGCAATCTGCAAGGTCCCTTCTCCTTTATCGCGTTTATATGGAACGCGCTCCCGTAACCTTTGTTCTTTTCAAACGCGTAATCGGGAAACTCGTCCGCATAACCCGTCATAAGCGCGTCCCTGTACGTTTTTGCGATAATCGACGCGCAACCTATCGTATAACTTAAAGAGTCGCCCTTAACGATATACCGCGCGTTTATCGGAAGATGTACGTCAAGCCCGTCCACGAGCGTTACGTCGGGTTTGACTTTTAAGCCGTTCACCGCCGCCGTCATACATTTTCTCACCGCCTGCAATATGTTTATGCGGTCTATTTCTTCGGGCGGGACTTCCGCAATACAGTACGCAACGGCTTTTTCTTTAATCGTTTTTGCAAGCGCTTCCCGCTTTTTAGGCGATAGTTTTTTGCTGTCGTCCACACCGTCTATAAGTTCGTCCGTCGGCATAATCACCGCGCAACACACAACGGGACCCGCAAGCGGACCTCTGCCCGCTTCGTCTACGCCCGCTATTAAGTTAAACCCGCCTTTCGCGCACTCTTTTTCGTAAAGTAATTTGTCCATAAACTTAAACCGTCAATAAAACTCAATCCGTACGTTGCGCAATCAATCGAGTTTAATAAGCCCGATTCTGCCCTTTCTGAAATCGTCCAGAACCGCCTTGCCGCAACGCTCGTAATCCAACTCTCCGCCTTTAAGCAGAAAGCCGCGGCGCGCGCATATCTCGTCCATAATTTCGTTCGCGGGGAGCGTTGCGTCGCTCAGACCGTATTTTCTTTTGAGAGCGTCGGGATAAGTTTCTTTTATTTCGGAAATAAACTCGAAAGCGAGTTCCGCGACGTCTATATTAGCGTCGTTCATACTGCCGATATACGCGAGATGACGGGCGTAAGTCTGGTTTTCGAATGCGGGCGGCATAGTCCCCGGCGTATCTAAAAGTTCGAGTTCTTTAATTCTCACCCATTGTTTGCCGCGTGTAACGCCCGCTTTGTCGCCCGTTACGGCTTTTTTGCCGCCGACGATTGCGTTTATTATCGTGGACTTGCCCGTGTTGGGTATTCCCGCAACCATAACGCGCAAAGGTCTCGCTATGCCTTTCGCCCTGTAACGCGCGGTTTTCTCTTTAAGAAGTCCGAAAATGCCGTCGTACAGCATATCCACGGTGCGCTTGTCCGTCGCGCAGACCGCGACAGCGACTTTGCCTTCTTCTTTTAAGCGTTTCACCGTCTTTCGAGCGTCTTCGGGAGAAATAAGGTCGCATTTATTAAGCACGTAAAGCACTTTTTTGTCCTTAAAAAGGTTTTCGAGTTTAGCGTTTACCGACGCTTTCGCCGCGCGCGCGTCTAAAACCGCAAGCACGCCGTCCACCGCTTTTAAGTTTTCTTCCATCATGCGCATAGCGGCGGTCATATGTCCCGGAAACCATTGTAAGTGCTGCATTATTCTTTATCCCCTAAAATATCGGGCCGCCTTTCCCGCGTGATTGCGAGAGCCTGCTTTTCGCGCCATTTATCTACTTCGCCGTGATTGCCGGACAAAAGCACGTCGGGTACTTTAAGTCCCATAAACTCCTGCGGTTTGGTGTATTGCGGATATTCTAAAAGCCCGTCGGAAAAACTCTCCGAACGGAGCGACTCGCCGTTTATAACGCCGTCTACGTAACGGCATACCGCGTCGGTTACGACCATTGCGGGTATTTCGCCGCCCGTCAGAACGTAATCGCCTATCGACAGTTCTTCGTCGATAAAAAGATCAATGACGCGCTGGTCTACGCCTTCGTAATGCCCGCAGAGAAAGAGCAGTCTTTCTTCTTTCGCGTATTCGGTAACGACGCGCTGATCGAGTTTTCTCCCCTTTGGCGAAAGATAAACGCGTTTCGCTTTGCGTTCGGGGTCGACCGCCTGAATTGCGGAAGCAATAGGCTGCGGAGTCATAACCATACCCGCGCCGCCGCCGAAAGGCGTGTCGTCGCACTTTCTGTGTTTGTCCGCGGTATAATCCCTTATATCGGTAACGATTATTTCTATTTTGCCGTTTTTCCGCGCGCGGCCTAAAATGCTCGAACCGAGCGGCGCGAACATTTCGGGAAACAGCGTTAAAATATCAATTCTCACGGCAAACCACCTCGCTGAACCGTGCGGAATCCACGGTCATGGTTTTAGCGGCGACGTCCACGCCGACAAGCACTTTTTTAAGGAAAGGAACCGCCGACTTTTCTCCGCTTTCAGATTCCAGCCATATTATGTCCGTTTTGCCTTCGGTAATATCGGTGATAACCCCGTAAGTTACGCCGCGCTCGTCGACGACGCGCGCGCCTATAAGGTCGGCTATAAAGTATCTGTCATTGCCCGTTTTCACCGCGTCTTCTCTGTTAACGAGCAAAAACTTGCCGCGGAATTTTTCCGCGGCGTTCCTGTCGGAAACGCCGTAAAGAGCGATAAAGACGTCTTCTCCGCCCACACGCGCGTTAAGCACTTTGTGCGTTACTCCGTCTATTATCACTTCTTTAAGATCTCTGAATCTCTGCGGGTCGTCGGTAAGCGGGCGCACTTTTATCTCGCCCCTTATGCCCTGCGGCTTTACCGCGATTCCGATTTTTAGAGTTTGTTCCATCAAAATACCGAAAACGGGGAATTATTCTTCCCCGCGTTCCTTTATTTCTATATTGTATCTCTTGTTTTCTTTCGCGGAACCCGCGCGTACGAGCGCACGGAGAGCCTTTGCGATTTTACCCTGACGACCTATTACCTTACCCATATCGCCGGGGTCGAGCGTTACGGTTACCGTAACCGCTCTGCCGTCTTCTTTAACGTCGTACGTCGCTTTGTCGGGGTTTTCGGCGAAAGTCCCGACGACGAATTTGATGAGTTCTATCATTTTACTCTCCCCGCCGCGCCTTATTTGGAGTTCTTTCTGACCTTGGTTTTCGAGGGCGAAAGTTTAGCGGGTTTGGGTAAGATTCCCTGATTGATAAGAAGATTTTTCACGGTCGCGGTGGGCTGAACGCCTTTTTGTATCCAGTCTTTCGCTTTGTCCGCGTCGATTACGACTTCGGCGGGAACGGTCGTCGGATTATAGTGTCCGACTTTATCGATATACGCACCGTCGCGCGCGTTTCTGCTGTCCGTGATTACGATACGATAGAAGGGGGACTTTTTGTCGCCTAATCTCGTCAATCTCATTTTTACTGCCATAGTTTTGTCTCCTTTTCGCCTTTCGGCTTATATATAAATTTTATTTTTTTCTTTTGATTGCCGCTATTTTAATCGGGTTTTCCCGAAACGCCGCGCTCTGCGGTTTTCGGTTCACCGCTTTTTGATTGCCGCCCGTATATTATCCGTAAATCCGCGGTAAACCCGTGCGGCGGTTAAAACTTGAAAAACCTGTTGTTTTTCATCTGTTTCATCATTTGCTTGGTCTGTTCGAACTGCCTCAGCACCCTGTTCACTTCCTGCACGGAAGTGCCGCTGCCCTTTGCTATTCTCTGCTTTCTGGACGAGTTGATTATAGACGGGTTTTCGCGCTCTTTCACGGTCATCGACTGAATAACCGCTTTCATTGAAAGCATTTTCTTTTCGTCGACGTCCCCTTCTCTTATCCTAAATCTGCCGCCCATCGCGCCGGCGAGCATACTCACCACGCCCTC
>CAMEHL010000110.1 GCA_945917475.1 uncultured Clostridia bacterium
CTTTTTCCGCGACGACGGCAAACTCATAGAAGCGCAACGCCTTAAACAACGCACAGATTACGACCTTGAAATGATACGCGAGATAGGGTTCTGCAAGGGGATAGAAAATTACAGCCGCTACTTTGACGGCAGGAACCCCGGAGACCCGCCGTTTACTCTGCTCGACTACTTTCCCGAAGGGTTTATAACCTTTATCGACGAATCGCATATGACCATACCGCAGATAGGCGCGATGTACAACGGCGACAGGTCGAGAAAGACTTCGCTCGTAAGTTACGGTTTCCGCCTTAAATCCGCGTTCGACAACAGACCGCTTACTTTCGACGAGTTCGACGCGCGCGTGGGGCAGACGATATGCGTTTCCGCAACCCCCGCGCCTTACGAAAAGGAAAAGGCGGGGCAGATAGTGGAACAACTCATACGTCCCACGGGACTTTTAGACCCCGAAATAGTCGTGCGTCCGACCAAAAATCAGGTGGACGACCTGCTCGTCGAAATAAATCGTACCGTCGCGGGGAAAGGCAGGGTGCTTGTTACCACGCTCACCAAGAAGATGGCGGAAAGCCTTACCGAATACTTAAAAGAAAACGGCGTTAAAGTGCGGTATATGCACAGCGACGTGGACACGCTCGAACGTATCGACATAGTGTCGGGGTTAAGGTCGGGCGAATTCGACGTGCTTTGCGGCATTAACCTTTTGAGAGAAGGGCTGGATTTGCCCGAAGTCAAACTCGTCGCCATACTCGACGCGGATAAAGAAGGGTTTTTAAGGAGCGAAACGTCGCTTATTCAGACGGTGGGCAGGGCGGCGCGCAACGCGGAAGGCAAAGTGATTATGTACGCGGATACGGTTACGGGCAGCATGCGACGCGCGATTGACGAGACCGAACGCCGCCGCAAAATTCAGGACGAATACAACAAGGCGCACGGCATTGTTCCGAAAACCATAGTAAAGAGCATAATAAACACGCTCGAAATAACCAAAAAAGCGGACAAAACCAAAGAAGTAAAGGCTGCGGATATTCCCGAAGAAATAGAAAAACTGAAAGCGCTTATGAAAGTCGCTTCGGCTAATCTCGACTTCGAACAATGTATAGAGATACGCGACAATATCGCAAAATTGAAGAAAAGATTAAGGTGAACTCATGAACGATAAAATAGTAATAAAGGGCGCGAGAGAAAACAACCTGAAAAACGTGGATTTAACTATTCCGCGCGATAAACTCGTAGTGTTTACGGGGCTTTCGGGCAGCGGAAAATCCACGCTCGCTTTCGATACCATATACGCTGAAGGTCAACGGCGATACGTGGAAAGCCTGTCAAGTTACGCGCGTATGTTTTTAGGTCAGATGGAAAAACCCGACGTGGACCTGATAGAAGGACTTTCGCCCGCAATTTCAATCGATCAGAAAACGACTTCTCACAACCCGCGTTCCACGGTGGGGACGGTTACCGAGATTTACGACTATATGCGTCTGCTGTTTGCGAGAGCGGGCGTGCCGCATTGCCCGCAATGCGGCAGGGAAATAGAAAGACAGACGGTGGATATGATTGCCGATAAAATCGCGGCGTATCCCGAAGGCACGAAAATTTTAGTGAACGCGCCCGTGGTAAGGGGAAAAAAGGGCGAGTACAAAAAGGAACTCGCCGCGTTTAAGAAAAGCGGTTACGCGCGCGTGGAGATAGACGGAGTGGTTTACGGACTCGACGAAGAGCCGCCCGTTCTCGATAAAAACGTAAAACACACACTATCGGTCGTTATAGACAGGCTCGTGGTTAAAAAGGGAATGGAAAAACGGCTTAACGACTCGCTGGAAACCGCGCTTAAACTCGCGGACGGACTCGTGTCGGTGGAAAAGGTCGGCGGCGACGCCGAACTGTTTTCCACAAAATACGCCTGCCCCGACTGCGGCTTGAGCATAGAAGAAATTGAGCCGCGGCTTTTCTCTTTCAATAACCCTTACGGCGCGTGCCCCGAATGCCACGGTCTGGGCTTTAAAGAAGAAATAGACGAAGCCCTTATCGTAAAAGACAAAAACCTTACGCTAAGACAGGGCGCGATGACCGTTTCCGGCTGGAATTTAGAGAGCGGCAAAATCGCGGAGATGAGTTTTAAGTCGCTCGCCGATCATTACGGGTTTTCGCTCGACGTGCCCGTAAAGGATTTGCCCGAACGCGTTTACCGCATACTGTTATACGGCAGCGGCGACGAGAAAATCAAGATGAATTATTCCACCAAAACGTTCAACACGAGTTACGAAGCGCGCTGGGAAGGCATTATTCCTAATTTAGAGCGGCGTTACAGAGAAACGACGAGCGACTGGACTAAACGTGAAATAGAAAAGTATATGACCGTAACGGAATGCGGTTCGTGCCACGGGAAAAGGCTTAAAAAAGAAGCGCTCGCCGTAACCGTGGGCGGCAGAAACATTGCCGAACTGTGCGATTGTTCGGTGGCGGATTTGTCGGCGTTTATTGAAAACCTGTCTCTTTCGGAAACGCAGTCGATTATCGCGAAACCTATCGTCAAGGAAATACGCGCGCGGCTGAACTTCTTAAAAGACGTGGGGCTTTCGTATCTCACTCTTTCGCGCTCGGCGGCGACGCTTTCGGGCGGGGAAGCGCAGAGAATAAGGCTCGCCACGCAGATAGGCAGCGGACTTGCGGGCGTTTTGTATATTTTAGACGAGCCGAGTATAGGACTTCATCAGCGCGACAACGAAAAACTTATTGCGACTCTCAAAAAACTCAGGGATTTGGGCAATACGCTTATCGTCGTAGAACACGACGAGGACACCATGCGCGCCGCCGATTACGTCGTGGACATTGGACCGAAAGCGGGCGTGCACGGTGGAGAAATCGTCGCGGCGGGTTCGGTGGAAGATATTATGAACGAGCCGCGCTCCATTACGGGCGACTATCTCGCGGGCAGAAGAAAAATTCAACCTTTTTCGGAACGCAGAGTTCCCGACGGGCGGTGGCTCGAAGTTATCGGCGCGAAACAGAACAATCTTAAAAACGTGAACGTGAAATTCCCCGTAGGACTCATCACCGCGGTAACGGGCGTGTCGGGTTCGGGCAAGAGTTCGCTCGTCAACGAGATAGTTTATCCCGCGCTCGCGTCGCGGCTTAACCGCGTTAAAATTCACGACGGCAACGCCGACGAAATACGCGGCGTCGATTATTTTGACAAGGTGATTGCCATAGACCAGTCCCCGATAGGTAAAACGCCGAGAAGCAATCCCTGCACCTATACGGGCGCGTTCTCCTTTATCCGCGATCTTTTCGCCGCCACGCCCGACGCGAAAGAACGCGGCTATAAGTCGGGCAGATTTTCGTTCAACGTTCCCGGCGGCAGGTGCGAAAACTGCGAGGGCGACGGCATTATAAAAATAGAAATGCACTTTCTGCCCGATACTTACGTCCCGTGCGAAGCGTGCAAAGGCAAACGCTATAACCGCGAAACTTTGCAGGTTAAGTATAAAGGCAAAAACATCAGCGAAGTTCTCGATATGACGGTGGACGAAGCGTGCGAGTTTTTTCAACCCGTCAACTCCGTTTACAATAAAATTAAAACGCTTAAAGACGTGGGGCTCGGATATATCAGACTCGGTCAGTCGTCTACCACGCTTTCGGGCGGCGAAGCGCAGCGCGTCAAACTCGCGACGGAACTGTCAAAGCGCGGCACGGGCAGAACGCTTTACATTTTAGACGAACCTACCACGGGACTTCATTCTTACGACGTGGATAAACTGTGTGCGGTACTGTTTAAATTGAGAGACGCGGGCAACACCGTGATTGTTATAGAACACAATTTAGACGTTATTAAACTCGCCGATTATATCGTAGATCTGGGTCCTGAAGGGGGAGACGGCGGCGGAACGGTCGTGGCGACGGGTACGCCCGAACGCATTGCGGAAGTTCCCGAAAGTTACACGGGCGCGTTTTTGAAAAAAGTTTTAAGAAGGGATAACGTATAATTACCGTAAAAGAGAAAGAACGGTTATAAAAAAAGCCGCCGCAACCGAAAAAATCATTTCGGTTGCGGCGGGGAGTTTAAAAAAGCGTTATAAATCGCCCTTAACGCCCTTAAAAACGCTTGACAAGTTTTTTGCGTTATGTTAAAATCAAGAAAAAT
>CAMEHL010000111.1 GCA_945917475.1 uncultured Clostridia bacterium
AAGAGCAAAAAAGTTTCTCTCTCCGCTTAAAAATTTTATTTCCTTAACATCCACGTTCTCAGGTATTCTTTCAAGGAAATTACCGCTCTTTTCAATAAGATAAACCGTAATTTTATTATTTATTAAATCAATTTTTTTTAGAAGCGAAATAAGGGCATTTTCAACTCCGCCACATTCTAAATGTTGAAGAAAAAACGCAATTTTTTTCATTTAGAAATACTCCTGTATATTTCCACAAGCCGTTCATAATTCTTTTCGGCGCTATAATTTTGGTATTCCCCGAGAGCGGTTTCGTTTAATCCCGCCGTTTC
Source organism: uncultured Clostridia bacterium (assembly GCA_945917475.1). Taxonomy (GTDB): domain Bacteria; phylum Bacillota; class Clostridia; order Christensenellales; family Borkfalkiaceae; genus UBA1259. The sequence goes on from CAMEHL010000111.1 coordinate 312, forward strand.
GTCGATATATTTTACCGCGCTTATAAAGCCTTCTTTATCGCATTGTGCGTATTTCTTTCCGCATACCCCGTCTTTTACTATATCTCCCGCGTTGCCCGTATCGGGGCATATTACAGGCGTCCCCACGGAGAACGCTTCTACGATAGTCATGGGAAAACCTTCGTATACCAATGTGGGAAGTATAAGTCCTTTACTTTCAGACGTGATTTTCAAAACTTCGTCGTGCGGAGTGAAGCCTCGCAGTTCAACGTTTTTAAGACCGTTATCCGCAACGTATTTTTTGCAATATTCTTCTAACTCGCCCGTTCCCAAAAGCGTAAGTTTATACTCCGAGAGTCGCGGGTCGGCAAACGCTTCGAGCAGAAATTTAACGCCCTTTATTTCTTCTAACCTGCCCACGAACACGAAACCGCTTCTTTCGGCGAAAGGTTTTGCTGTTCCGTCGCTTTCGCAGAAGTTGGGTTTTATAAAAATTCTGTCCTCGGATATTTGTCCGTGCCGCAGCATTTTCTCTTTATTGAACCGCGTAAGACAAATATAGTATATCTTTTTATAAATCCCCGTAAACCTGTGGAATTTCTGCACGAAAACGGACGATAACGTCTGCAATCGGCTGTTTCGGTAACACTTATGTTTTACGGCGCATTTAAAGCCCTTATCAAGACAGTCTTCGCAAATGCTGCCGTCTCGGTAAAGTACGCCCGCGGGACACAAAAGTCTGAAATTGTGCAGCGTGGAAATGACGGGAACTTTCATTTTTTTTGCAGCGTAATACACCGCAGGGCTGACTATTGCAAGCGTGTTGTGAACGTGCACAACGTCGATTTTTTCTTTTTTTATAATCTTTTTAACCGCGCGGTACGTTTTAATGTTAAAAACCGACGCGAACGGCAATAAAAGTCTGGAAAAAATTTTATGTTTGTCGAGTTCGGAATTGTCGCGTGAATACAGAACGACTTTATGCCCGTGTTCTTTGAGCAGTTTTTTTTCGTTCGTAACGACCGTATCTTCCCCGCCGCGAATCTTATAAAAGTTGTGAACGATTAAAACGTTTTCCTTGCGCTCCATACCGCCCGTCCGTTTTTTTAACACTTTTCCGCCTCAGTTTTACAGAACGGCGTTCCGTAAAAAGCAAACGACTATAAACGACTATAAACGCTTATAACCCCTTAAAATACGCCTTTATAATGAATTTCATATTGGTGTGCCAATACCTTTTAAAAAGCCGCGGCGACTGAATAAGCCTATACAGCCATTCAAGACTCAACTTCTGCATCCATCCGGGCGCTCTTTTAATATTCCCCGCAAAATAGTCGAATGCCGCGCCGACGCCTATACATACCGCGTTGAACCTGCCTTTATGCAGACTCATCCAGTTTTCCTGTTTGGGCGCGCCAAGCCCCACCCATATAAAGTCGGCGTTGAACGAGTTGATTTTTTCTATCGCCTCGTCCGATTCCGTACAGGCGGTTTGGGTAAATTCGGGAGAGATGAAAAGACAATTATCCGAAAGACCTTTATATTTTTCGTCCATATTCGCTTTCATCTTACTTAAAGTCTCTCGGGTAGAACCGTAAAAAACGTGTCTGTAACCATTCTCGGCGGAAATTTTTAGTATTTTTTCCATAAGAGACGGACCCGTAACTCTCGCGGCGTTCTTAAATCCACGCTTTTTCTGCACGGACGACAGCGGCTTTCCGTCGGGCAGGCATAAAGCCGCGCCGTTCTGAACTTCCGCATATTCCTTGTTTTCGTAAGCGGTTACGGTGGTATGAACGTTACATACGCAAACGTATTCGCCTTTTAATTTATCTAAATTATCTTTAAGGTACGAAACGCAGCCGTCCATATCCGTAACGGCGACGTTGACGCCCAGAATCTTACAGGTTTCCATAATTCGTCAATATAGTATAGCATATTTGTTTTCTTATTGCAAGCCAATCCCGCAAAAACGGAAAATTATCGGGAAAATTAAAGGATATTCGGGCGGCAATTCCGCTCCGAATCGGAAAGCGCAATATCGGAAAGCGCTCCGCAGCAATCACCCGCAAATCTCTGTGCCCACAGCGTATTTATCGGTAACGCCCGTTCCGAATAAAACAATATACGAAAACAATTGCAAAATAGAAAATTTTGTGTTAAAATAATTTTTAAATCAATCAAGGAGATTTTTATAATGAGCAATCAAAATAAGGACATAACGTTCGGGCAGTTGTTCGGCGTGTTTAAAAAGTCGCTGAAACGCGGACTTATTTATATTCTCATAACGGCAATCGTAGCAACCGCCGTGCTTTTAAGCGTTAAAGCATTTACCGATACCAAAGTTTACTCAACTTCAATAACATTTACGGAAGTTTCGGAAAATATGTTGCCGAGACTTAACGCAAACAAATCGGTCATAATCAACAAAGCCCTCGAAAAAACGGGCAAACCCATAGGCGATTCTCTCGACGTAACTAATAACCTTTCCGTTTCTGCGGTAGAAATCAATTCCGAAAATGTGGACAGCAATTATATACCCACTTCGTTCAATCTCACGCTTAAACCGACCAACGAACTCGGCTATACTTCTTCGGAATATAAAGAATTATTAGACAATATCGCCAACGAATACGCCCTCTATTTTTCGCAGAGAGAATTGCAGACGGTGGCTCTTAACGTTTCTACTTCTCTGCTTTCTTCTATAGAATATATCGACAGAGTGTTCACGCTCTCTTCCGTTGCCGAAGATTATATAGAACTTTTAGAAGAATATCTCGCAGACTTTGACGAACTCGGCGACTTTACGAGCGACACTTCGCGTAAAACGGTAAAAGACGTAATCGCGTCTTTATATCTTTGCAACACGCAACTCGGATTGATAAAAGACGTTATCGTCGCCAACAAAATTGAAAAATCGACGAACGGACTTCTTACAGAACTTAACTCGGAAAAACAGAAAAGAGACATGTCGGTAGACGCGCTCACTTCACAGAAAGACGTCGTAGATACGGCAATCGTAAATTATAAAGAAATTCTTACTAACGTTAAAAAAGACGACAACGGAAACAACCAGTATTTCTACGACGATTCGGGTTATCTCGCTCTCGTTCAACAAAGCGTTGCTCTCGCGGGGAAAATAGAAAGCGCGAAAAAAGCCGTTGCGATTATCACTAACGACATATCGAATATCGGTTCAATTACCGATACCCCGGACAATGAACTCGTTGAAACGACTAAGATCGATATAATTACCGCTTACGAACAAATAAACTCGTGCGTGAACGATTATAACGTGCTTGCGGAAGAATATAACGCGTCGCAGCAAAAGAGTTCCGTCGCAAAACAGATAAACCCCGCTCATTCCGCTCTTGAAGGCGTTATCGGCGTAAAACTTATTGTCGTAGTTCTCGTGGCTGCGCTACTTATCGCGTATATCGTGGCTTACTCGCAGACGTACGTAAAACTGAAAGCGAACGGCTATTTCGAGCAGTAAGCCGCTCCGCCGACTTTGCGGATATTATTACGGCGATTATAACTTTTTCTATTCGCCGAAAAACAAAAAAATACGCCCGCATAAAATAAAAACTCCCGCCGCGCTGATATAAGCGCGGCGGGAGTTTTTTGACTTTTTCATATAAAAA
>CAMEHL010000112.1 GCA_945917475.1 uncultured Clostridia bacterium
ACACACCGGCAGCCAAAGGAATACCTATAATATTATAAATAAACGCCCAAAAAAGATTTTCGTGAATATTTCGCAGCGTTGCGCGGCTGAGACGGATTGCCGCAGGAACATCGGATAAACGGCTTTTCATAAGCACCACGTCCGCCGCGTCGATCGCAACGTCCGCCCCTGCTCCGATAGCGATGCCAATATCTGCACTCGTAAGCGCGGGGGCGTCGTTGATTCCGTCTCCTACCATAACTACGGTTCCCTTTTTCTGCAACTCGCGTATAACGTTTTCTTTGCCGTCGGGAAGCACGCCTGCAATCACTTCGTCAACGCCGGCTTTTTCTCCGATTGCTTTTGCGGTGCGTTCGTTATCGCCCGTCAGCATTACCACGCGAATTCCCATATTCTGCATTTCTCTTACCGCCTGCGGACTGTCCTGTTTAATTGTATCTGCCACGGCAATGATTCCGCAAAGCGTTCCGTCGGAAGCAAAGAACAACGGTGTTTTCCCTTCCTCCGAAAGTTGCTCGGATTTTTCTTTTATTTCATCAGAAACAGGGATTTGTTCGCTTATAAAGTTATAGTTGCCGCCAAGCAATACGGTTTTTCCGAGAGAAGCGGTAAGTCCGTTGCCCGGTAACGCTTTAAATCGTTCAACCTTGTAGGCAGTGAGATTTTCCCGTTCCGCTCTTTGATTGATCGCTCTCGCCAGCGGATGTTCGCTTTGTATTTCAAGCGAATAAGCGACAGACAGAAGTTCCGTTTCGCTTTTGCCGTTTACAGGAATGATATCAGTTACCACCGGTTCTCCCTGCGTTATCGTTCCCGTTTTATCGAGCGCGACAATCTGCGTTTTCCCTGTTTTTTCCAAAGACACAGCCGTCTTGAACAAAATGCCGTTTTTTGCCCCAGTTCCGTTTCCGACCATAATTGCCACGGGGGTGGCAAGTCCAAGCGCGCACGGACAACTTATTACTAATACGGATATGCCCCTTGCCAGAGCAAAACCTGCAGTCTGACCGACGATAAGCCATGCTATAACGGTTATTGACGCAATGATAATGACGACGGGAACGAATATTCCCGACACCCTGTCGGCAACCTTTGCTATCGGCGCTTTGGTTGCCGCCGCATCGCTGACCATCTGTATTATCTGCGAGAGAGTTGTATCTTCACCGACTCTCGTCGCTTCACAGCGGAGAAACCCCGACTGATTAAGAGTCCCTGCGGAAACCGCGCTTCCGACCGTTTTATCCACGGGAATACTCTCCCCCGTAAGCGTAGATTCATCAACCGCGCTGTTCCCTTCCGTAACCGTTCCGTCCACAGGAATATTTTCACCCGGGCGCACGACGAACACGTCTCCTTTAACCACCTGTTCGATGGGGACGGTTATTTCAACACCGTTACGTACGAGCGTTGCGGTTTTTGGAGCAAGTTTCATCAGCCCTTTCAAATCGTCGGTAGTTTTGCCTTTTGAGCGGGCTTCAAGCATTTTTCCGAGCGTTATAAGAGCAAGAATCATAGCGGCGGATTCAAAGTAGAATTCGTGCATAAAAGACATTACGGCTACTGCGTTTCCCTTGACCTGCGCGTCCGTCATTGCAAACAAAGCGAAGGTGCTGTAGCCGAATGCCGCCGTTGCGCCTAACGCAACCAACGTATCCATATTCGGCGAACGCCGCCACAAACTTTTAAAACCGCTTACAAAAAACTTCTGATTGATAATCATAATTGCAACCGTTAATAATAACTGCAAAAGTCCAATTGCAACGTGGTTATCGTCAAAGAAAGCAGGCAGAGGCCAGCCCCACATCATATGCCCCATAGAAACGTACATCAGGACGAGCAAAAATCCGAGAGAAGCAATCAACCGTCTTTTCAGCGCGGGAGTTTCTCTGTCTTTAAGTGCGTCGCCATCGGAAAGAGACTGTGAAGTCTACTCTTTTTTTGTTTTTTTCAGAGCCGCGTCGTATCCGGCGTTTCTGACAGCCGTTATAATCTCATCGACGCTTGCACTGCCTTCCACCGCCATGGAATTGGTCAGCAGGCTCACCGAGCAGGACGTTACGCCTTTTACGCACGATACCGCTTTTTCCACCCGTGTAACGCAGGCGGCGCAACTCATTCCGCTTACGGTAAAACGTTCCATAATTTATTATACCTCATTTCATCAGTTTTTGCAAAGTCGCTACCAACTCGTCTATTACTTCATCCTTACCGTCGCGTATATCTCTGGCAACGCAACCCCGTATATGGCTGGCAAGCAACTCTTTATTAAAAGCGTTTACTGCGGCATTAACTGCTGCCGACTGAATCAGAATATCGGCGCAGTATTCGTCTTTTTCCACCATTTTTCGTATTCCCCTGATCTGCCCTTCGATTCTGTTCAGACGGTGTATCAATTTTTTGCGTTCTTCTCCTGAACGCTTTGTTGTTTTTCCGCAACATTCACAATTATTCTTATTTAACACGTTTGCTACTCCTTACATACCCCTTATAGGTATATATATTATATACCCTTATGGGGTATAAGTCAAGCGATTATAACTTATTTCTGAAATTATTATCTGCGGTATAAAAAAGGTGAAAATTCGCCTACGCGACGGTTGTTTGGCGCATTGAGAAATTTTTAGTATCAACAATATAATTTTATATAGTTTTTACGCCTATGCATTAAGTTGGATTATTGTTTATCGATAACTATTTAATCACGAATTTTACGTTCCGCTAATGTTTCACTATTCAATAGCGGCGTATTCTTATAAAATAAAAACCGCACTCGAAGGCTTTATCAAAAACCCGAATGCGGATTCTTCCGAATATAAAAAACGGCTACTCGCCACTTTCGTGGACAGCATAGCCATTTCAAACGAAAAAATTGTTATTTACTTCAAATTCCCTGTTCCGGGTACCGGCGATAAAGCCGAACGGTCGTTCGACGATTTCGTGCGTAAAACTACGAGCGTCTCCACGTGCTTGGTCTGTGCGAACATATCGAATGGCTTTATCAATTCTACCGCGTATCTCGGTTTGGGCGCGGAAACGCGCCTTATTTCGCCGTTTTCTTCTGTCAAAGTACCGACTAAAAGCCCTACGTCGCGCGCGAGAGTAGAAGGTTTGCAGGAAACGTAGACGATTTTATCCACGCCGTTTTCAACGAGCGCATTTAGAACGCGTTTGTCGCAGCCTTTACGGGGCGGATCGAGAACGACGGTGATTTTAGCGCCGTTTTTTCGTTCGGTTGCCACGATTTCGGGTAAAACGTCTTCGCATTTAGCGCAATAATGCGTGATTTTATCGCTTAAACCGTTCCTTTCTGCAACGCTTTTAGCGATTTCCACCGCTTCTTCGACTATTTCGACGCCTATCGTCTTTTTGACTTTTCCCGCTAAAATCGCAGTGAGAACACCCGCTCCGCTGTAAGCGTCTATTACGGTAATGTTTTCGTCTTCGCCGACCGCCTGCGCTACTGCGGAATACAGTTTAGCGCATACCGACGGATTAACCTGCATAAAACTTTGCACGCCCGTTTTGAATCTGACGCCAAGAATATCGGAAGAATACGTTCCCGCGCCGAAAATTTTAGTAAACTTATCGCCGTAAATCACGTTGGTGTTTTTGGGGTTATAATTAAGAAACAGAGAAAAATCCATTTTGATTTTTCTGCTTAAAACGTCGATAAGGAAATCGGTATCGGGCAATTGTTCGCGCGTGGAAACAACCGTAATTATAAGGTTATTTTTAACTTCTTTTACCGTAATCTCCCTGACGTCGCCCGACAAAGTGCGTTCGTCGTAACCTTTCAGTCCGCTGTATTCGAGATATTCTTTAAAGGCGGAAACTACGCTTTTAGTCCAGAAAG
>CAMEHL010000113.1 GCA_945917475.1 uncultured Clostridia bacterium
GCCGCGCATACAAGAAAAACGCGCCGTCGGTGCGGCTTATAGAGCGGCTGGGGTTTACGCTTACGGGCGAAACCGCCGATATGTCGTTCTATGCTTTAGAACCGCGATAACGGCAGAGAAATAAGGGTATAGCGGCGTATTACGGGTTCAGAATCACGAATTTTCGCCGCGGCGCAACGCGCCGAGACCGTAACAGACGGAAAGGACTTTTTCTTTAAGCGCGGTTTCGTCTCCGTCGTTTGCTATAACGTTAATATTGCCGTGCGTTCCGGGGGTTAAACCCGAATAGTCGAATTGCCGCGCCATACGCTTTTCAATCTCGTTTTCGGTAAGGGCGGAACGCTTTTTTACGCTTTCTATCCGCGCGGCGTCGTTCCGCACGATTGCTATAACCGCGTCGAACTCTTTTTCGAGTCCGTACTCGAACAGAAGGGGGACTTCCATAAAAACCGCGCCTCTGAGACTCGCGGCTTTTTTCATTGCGGTCTGAAAGGTCGGATAAGTAACCGCGTCGCAGAGCGCGGCGTAATTGCCGTCGTCGTTAAAGCACAGGCGCGCCAATTCTTTTTTGTCCGCTTTAAGCCTTGTTTTTCCGCTGATCGCCGACGGAAAAAGTTTTTGCAGACGGGCTTTTAAGTCGTGTTTATTATAAAGCGCGCGCGTTATCTCGTCGCACGAAATAACCTGTCCGCCCGCGTTTTTAACGGCGGAAAGCGCGGTCGATTTGCCGCTGCCTATGCCGCCCGTGATTGCTATAAGAAAATTCTTTTTATTTTGCGTCATACCAGGTTTCTCCCGCGCCTAAACTTACGGTCAGCGGAACGGACAGGTTTGCCGCGCCGCCCATTTCTTCGACGAGAATTCTCTCCACCGCTTCGCGTTCGGATTTGAAAGCGTCGATTATAAGTTCGTCGTGAATTTGCAAAATCAGTTGCGATTTAAGGTTCTCTCTCTTCAAGCGGTTGAAAACGTTTATCATCGCTATTTTTATGATATCCGCCGCGCTGCCTTGCAGGGGCATATTCATAGCGGCGCGTTCGCCGAATTGCCGCAGATTGTAATTAGGCGAAGAAATTTCCCTTATATACCGACGTCTGCCCAGCATTGTAACCGCGTATCCGTGCTCCCTTGCGAACGCCACGTTATCGTCCATATATTTTTTGACTTCGGGATACTCTCTGAAATACGCGGCTATATATTCGCGCGCCTGCGCCGCGGAAGTTTTTACGTTTTTTGCGAGACCGTATTCGGATATGCCGTAAATAATACCGAAATTGACCGCTTTTGCCGAACGCCGCATTTCGGGCGTAACTTTACCGAGCGGCACGCCGAAAACTTTCGCCGCCGTCTCCGCGTGTACGTCTTTGCCGCCGTTAAAGGCGTCGATAAGCCCTTTGCAACCGGAAAACGCCGCTAAAAGCCGCAGTTCTATCTGCGAATAGTCCGCGCTGACGAGTATTCTGTCGTCGCTTCTGGGAACGAAAAATTTGCGCAGTTCTTTGCCTTCTTCGTCTCTGACGGGGATATTCTGTAAATTCGGTTCTTTGGACGACAGCCTGCCCGTGCTCGTAACCGTCTGGTTGAAAGACGTCTTTATAAGTCCCGTCTTTTTGTCGATAAGCGGCTTAAACCCTTCAACGTAGGTCGATTGCAGTTTCTGTATGCGCCTGTACTTGAGTATAAGCGGCACGACGGGGTGCGCGTCTTCTAAACTTTCCAATATCTCCGCGGTGGTCGAATATCCCGACTTGGTCTTTTTCCCTTTGCCGATTTTAAGTTTCTCAAACAACACTTCGCCGAGTTGACGGGGAGAGTTCACGTTAAGGTCGGGCGCGCCCGAAAGCATTTTTATTTCTCTTTCCGTTTCTTCTAAAAACGCCTTGTATTTTTTGCTCGCAGAGTCGAGCGCGTCGTAATCTATTTTAAAACCCGTTTCTTCCATCTCGAACAATACGTCGGATAGGGGCAGTTCGGTCTTTTCGTATAATTCCGTCGTGTTTTCTTCTTTCAGTTTTAAAAACAGCGTTTCGTAAACGGATCGCAGCGCGGCGGCGGGCGCGGTTTCGTCTTTGCCGTAAGCGGTCATAACTTCCGCAAAAGTCTCGCTCCTGCCCGAATAATCGGTAAGATACTTTAATATGCTCACGTCGCGGCACGGCGCGGTGAGATTGATTCCGAAATTGTCGTAAAGCAAATGCCGCGTCTGCTTTTTATCGTACAGTATTAGAGTTTTGTCGCTGGTAAAGTAAGCCGCCAGCAGTTTCGCCGCTTCGGACAGCGTAAACCCTTCGTCGAAAAGAGTTTCCTTTATCGGCAATGCGTATTCGGTTTTTCCGTCGAACACGCTTATTAAATTATTCTCAAACACTATCGCGAGTTCGTCCGCTCCGTCGAGCGCGGCCGCTTTCTTTCCGAATTCTTCCGCCGTCGTTATCCGTTCGACGCGCAGCGGCAGAACCGCTCCGCCGTCCGTGCCTGTTGCGGGTACGCCCGCTTCGCGTCCGACGTCGGATTTTGTCGCCTTCTCGTCGCGAGCCGTACTGCCGCCCGCACTGCGTTCGTCTAAACGTAAGTCTGCCGTATAAGATCCGTTCGCGGGGGAAAGGCTTGCTGCCGACACGTCTGCGGGGCGCTCGGACGGGGAAAAGAGTTCGTTTCTCGAATAGAGAGATTTGAATTCCAGACGGATAAACTCTTTTTTAACTTCCGCGGAAAGCGGCAGAGAAAAGGACATTTCGTTTATATCGTAATCCGCATCGCACCGTGTGTTTATCGTGGCGAGCGTGCGCGACATATACGCCGAGCCTTTGCCCGCTTCTATTTTTTCCTTTAATTTGCCTTTCAGTTCGTCCGTGTGCGCGTACAGGTTGTCTATCGTTCCGTAAGTCTGAACGAGCGACAGCGCGGTCTTTTCGCCCACTCCCGCAACGCCCGGAATGTTGTCGGACGAGTCGCCCATAAGCGCTTTAAGGTCTATTATCCGAACGGGGTCTATGCCCGTCTTTTCCTTGAAGTTGGCGTGGTCGTAAACTTCCGTCTCGGTTATTCCGCGCCGCGTGAAATGCACTTCGGTGTTTTCGTCCACGAGTTGAAAAGAATCCTTATCTCCCGTAAAAATCACGGTCTTAACGTCGGTGTTTTTCGCAATCGTGCCGATAAGGTCGTCCGCTTCCAGCCCCGCTTTCTCTATCGTGTATACGCCCATAAGCCCCAAAAGACTTTTAAGCAGCGGAATCTGCGGGCGCAGTTCTTCGGGCATAGGCTTTCTCGTGCCTTTGTATTCCGCGAACATTCCGTGGCGGAAAGTCGGCGCGTGTACGTCGAACGCCACGGCGACGTGCGTGGGCTTAACGTCGCTTATCATTTTAAAGAACATATTCATAAACCCGTAAACGGCGTTTGTAAACGTTCCGTCTTTGGTTGTTAAAAGGGGCATTGCGTAAAAAGCGCGGTTAATAAGGCTGTTTCCGTCGATAAGAACTAATTTTTCCATAAAAAATCCTTTATACGCTTGCAATAAAACGAAAATTATGCTATTATCATAAAGCAAGAAAAAAGCGCGGTAATATCGATATAACGATTATATACCGATTGTACCAAAAATAAGCGCAAAAAGCAACGAAAATTTAAAAATAAGCCGAAGTGGTGAAACTGGCAGACGCGCCGGACTCAAAATCCGGTGGACTAATCCTCCGTGCGGGTTCAAGTCCCGCCTTCGGCACCAGAGAACCCCGCCGAGAATTACTCGGCGGGGTT
>CAMEHL010000114.1 GCA_945917475.1 uncultured Clostridia bacterium
GAATTACTTATGAACGAACAACGATTTAAAAACTCAAAATGGATATGGAATAAAAAAGAATACGGCGAGGACGAATACGCCGAATTTAAGTTTGATTTCAGCGGCGACGCCTCGCGCAAAATAAAAGTTTTCATCGCGAGTGATAGTAACTATAATTTATATATAAACGGAAAAATCGCTGCGTTCGGGCAGTACGCGGACTATCCTTTTTACAAGGTCTACGACGAACTCGACGTAACAAAATACTGCGTAAACGGCGTAAACGAAGCGCATATTATCGTTTGGTATTACGGCAAGGACACTCAGACGTATATCAAGGACGCCGCGGGCGTTATATTTGAGGTTGTATGCGGCGATAAAACGGTGGCGTACTCTTCGGAAGATACTCTTTCAAGAGTCTGCACGCTTTATGAAAACGGTTACAAAAAACTCTTAACTTCTCAACTTGGTTTTTCGTTCAAGTATTACGGAAACGCACATAACGGCGAATCTTTTACTAAAAGCGTTATATCGGAGAAGTCTTATAACTTAAACCCGCGACAGAACGACAAAATTATAATACTCGAGCGTGTACCGATTACCGTTACAAAACTCGAAAATTCTTATCTTATAGATTTGCACGAGGAAACCACGGGTTTTCTCGATCTGGATATAGTTTCCGAAAAAGAACAAAACGTGCTTATAGCGTACAGCCAGTTTCTTGAAGACGGAAGGGTAAAACGCTTTATAAATTCTATGGATTTCAGCGTGGAATACGTTGCGAAAGAGGGTAAAAACGAGTACGTAAACTATTTCAGAAGATTGTCGGGGAGGTATCTCGAAGTATTTGCGACTTACCCGATAAAAATAAATTATCTCGGTATTCGTCCCGTAAAATATCCTCTCGAGGCAAAAAAACCGCATTACAAAAGCGAACTGCGCAACAAAATTTATAACGTCAGCGTAAGGACGCTTTCGGCTTGTATGCACGAGCATTACGAGGACACTCCCTGGCGCGAACAGGCTCTGTACACTATGGACAGTCGTAACGAGATGCTTTGCACTTACGTTGCCTACGGCGATTATAAATTTGCGCGTTCTTCGCTTTTTCTTATATCGTTGGGACTCAGAAAAGACGGACTTTTAAGCATTTGCTACCCCGCAGGTAGGGATATCCCCATACCGTTTTTCTCGCTGGCTTATTTTATAGAAGTCTACGAATACGTCGAAAAAAGCGGTGATAAAACCATTTTGACCGCCGCTTTACCGGTGTTGAAAACCATAATCAGAACTTTTGAGAGTAAGATAGAAAGCAACGCTTTGATAGCAAATTTCCCGTACCCGTATTGGAACTTTTACGAGTGGTCTGCAGGTAGCGACAACGGCGACCAGATAGCGCGAACGGAAAGCGATTTTTATCCCCGTCAGTATGATCTTATATTGAATTGCGCATTCCTTTACGCCGTCGGTTATTTCAAAAAAATATGCGCTTTCGTCGGAGAAAGTTACGATTTCGACGAAGATGCGATGAAAACCGCTATAAAAAATACCTTTTACGACGAAAGTAAAGGTCTTTTTAAAGCAACAACCGTGGGTAAGCCGTATTATACAATTCTCGGCAACTCGCTTGTCATTCTTTGCGGAATTGCGGGTGAAGAAATCGCAGAAAAACTTTTATCCGATAAAATCATAGTGCCGATAACGCTTTCTATGAATACGTTTTTATACGAGGCGTTGTTAAAGGTAAATAAGGATAAGTATAAGTCGTTTATATTAAACGATATAGATAAAAAATACTCCAGGATGCTCGACGCGGGCGCGACTACTTTTTGGGAAACCGAAGAGGGCGCAAAATCGCTTGCCAACACGGGCAGTTTGTGCCACGGTTGGTCGGCAATGCCCATTTACTATTACGACCTGTTAAACGGAGAGGAATATTTTAATGGAACGCTGTAAAATCGCCGCCACCCCGACGGGGTTCGCCTTTTTCGGAGGCGAAAAATCGCAAAATACCGCGCTTTGTTTGTCGGGTGCGGACGAATATCCCATATTTTTAAAATCCGCTACGAAAGGCGAAAAGTCTTTCGTCGCCGAATATACGGTTAAAGACTACGATAAAGTAAGTATTTTTTCGGAAATCGAATTGCTCGACGGAACGCGCGTTTTCAGTCAAAAAACTCGCCTTGAAAACGGCGGGGGAAAAAGATTTGATTTTGCAAAACTCGATTCCGCCGTGGCGGAAAACGTTTGCCTGTCGAAAAGAAAAATGCGCGACAGGGTTGCCGACGGGAGCGTGATTATTTATTACGCTTTAAGCGGTTGGCAAAAGGAAGGGCAATGGCGGAAAGCAACGCCCGAAACCCTCGGACTTGCGCTTACGAGCGGACACGATTTTGAAAGAAGAGTATTCAGGCTCGAATCCGTATCTTCGTTAAGTACGGGCTCGTATTTTCCTATGCTCTTAATCGAGGATAAAGACGAAAACGAAACTTACTTTTTCGAAGTAACGGGTGGGCATAGTTGGTATATAGAACTGTGTTTGCAAGGCTACGATGCCGACGCTTTTACCGTTAAAACGGGCGTCGCCGACGAAAAAACGGGGTTTTACGGGCGCGTGGAAAGAGGAAAAAGTTTCACGACTAACCACACTCTTTTCGGCGTCGTCGAGGGCGGCTTTGAAAACGCCGTTAAGGCTTTGATAAAGTTCAAACGCAAAGACGTGCCCCTCGCAAAGGCTAATCCTATCGTTTTTAACGATTATATGAATTGTAATTGGGCAATGGAATCTGCCGAGCGGCTCATAAATCTTATAGACAGGGCGGCGGAAATCGGCGCGGAAGCGTTTTGCATAGACGACGGGTGGCAGAAAAAACTCGGCGTGTGGTATCCCGACGACGAAAAATTCGCAGGGTACTCTCTTAAAGGTATTATAGATTATATCAAAAGCAAAGGGATGATTGCGGGCGTGTGGTTCGAGTTTGAATCTTTGCCCCTTTCGGCTGTAAAAACGCTCGGAAAAGACGCGCTTTTAACGCGAAACGGCAAAATTATCGCCGAGCACAGACCGCTCGCAAATTTCAGGTGCGAAAAAGTCGTACGGTATCTTAACGAACGCGTAGACGAACTCGTAGGTTTGGGCGTTGGGTTTATCAAAAACGACCACAACAACGCCGAGTATATCGGAACGGACTCTCACGGCGAAAGTCCTGCCGAGGGACTTATGCAAAACGCCGCCGCTTTTAACGAATTTATAGACGGCTTACGCAAAAAATATCCCGACCTTATCCTTGAAAACTGCGCCTCGGGCGGTACTCGTCAGGATCACGAAACGCTTAAACGCTTTGATTTGCAATCAATTTCCGATCAGGAAGATTATCTTAAATTTCCTTCGATAATCGTAGGAAATTCCGCTTTCGTTCCGCCTGAAAAGGCGGGCGTATGGTGCTATCCTTACCCGCTGAAATTCACCGATAGAGCGAATAACGATATATCCGAGCGTGAAAAGCACGAATATCGCGACGGCGAACAAACGATATTCAACGCGGTAAACGCCGCTATGGGGCTGCCTTATTTGTCGGGTAGAATAGAAAATATCGACGAAATCAATCTTAAACTTTATAAAGAAGCGGTAATCCTTTTCAAGGAATTAAGAAC
>CAMEHL010000115.1 GCA_945917475.1 uncultured Clostridia bacterium
GGATTAGCAAGAATTTTGCCTTCAAGCGTTTCGGGGTTGAATTCCAACCATTTGGGCATAGCCCCGACCTTCATCGCCTTGATTTCGGTGAAGTATTTATTGTCTTTCTTGCTTTCTTTAACGGCGATAACGTCGCCGGGTTTAACGCAGAAAGACGCAATATTCACGGGTTTGCCGTTCACGGTGAAGTGAGCGTGCGTTACGAGTTGGCGAGCCTGAGAACGGGAAGAACCGATACCCATTCTGAAAATAACGTTATCGAGTCTTCTCTCTAACAGCGACAACATATTTTCACCGGTAATGCCTTTCATTCTGTCGGCTTTCTCGTAATATTTTCTGAACTGTCCTTCGAGAACGCCGTAAATTCTCTTGCATTTCTGTTTTTCACGGAGTTGCAAGCCGTATTCGGAAATTTTCTTTCTGGACATTCCGTGCTGACCGGGAGCGACGGGTCTCTTTTCGAACGCGCACACGCCCTTAAAGCATCTTTCGCCTTTCAAGAAAAGTTTTGCGCCTTCGCGTCTGCATAAACGACATTTAGATTCGGTATATTTAGCCATTTTACATATCCTCCGTTATACTCTGCGTTTTTTGGGCGGTCTGCATCCGTTATGGGGAATGGGCGAAACGTCGGAAATGAGCGTTACTTCCATATCGCAGTTGGCAAGCGCTCTGATTGCCGATTCTCTGCCCGCGCCGGGACCTTTAACGTAAACTTCTACCTGACGCATACCCTGTTCTCTCGCAACTTTGCCCGCGGCTTCCGCAGCCATCTGCGCCGCGAACGGAGTGCTTTTTCTCGAGCCCTTAAAACCTAACGAACCCGCGCTCGACCAGGAAACGGTGTTTCCCTGCAAGTCGGTTATCGTAACGAGCGTGTTGTTGAACGACGCCTGAATATGAACTTGTCCCTTGTCAACTTTTCTGGCGTCTTTACGTTTTTTAGTTATCTTTTTATTTACTGTTGCAGCCATAATCGGTTATCTCCTTATCTCATAGTTGCCGTTTTCTTTTTGGCAACGGTACGACGCGGACCTTTTCTCGTTCTCGCGTTTCTCTTGGAACTCTGTCCTCTTACGGGCAGGTTCTTTCTGTGGCGAACGCCACGGTAACAACCTATTTCGATAAGTCTTTTGATGTTAAGGCTTACTTCGCTGCGCAAATCGCCTTCTACGTGAAGGTTATGCTCGATATACTCACGGAGTTTAGCAACTTCCGCTTCGCTTAAATCTTTAACTCTCGTATCGGGGTTAATACCCGTTTCCTTGATGATTTTCTTTGCCGTAGGGAGTCCTATACCGTAAATATACGTTATACCTATTTCGACTCTCTTGTTATTGGGCAAATCAACACCGGCTATACGTGCCATCTTGTCAAATACCTCCGTATTCTTCGAAATTGTTTTTTATTGTGTTTGTTAATGTATATAAATGCTTCCCGCGGCGGTTTTCTGGAATGGTAAACCGCAACGAAAAAGCCCCTTGTATTCTCTACCTTTCGGGTATGATACTTTAGCCCTGACGCTGTTTATGGCTCTTGTTCTTGGAACAGATTACCATAACTTTGCCGTTTCTCTTTATTACTTTGCACTTATCGCACATGGGTTTTACAGAAGGTCTTACTTTCATTTTTTTATCTCCTTGATTGTTTTGGTTTAGGATTTGCTGCGCCAGGTTATTCTGCCTTTGGTCAAATCGTAAGGACTCATTTCGAGTTTAACGCTGTCGCCTTCGATTATCTTGATGTAATGCTGGCGAAGTTTACCCGATATGTGAGCCGTTATAATATGCCCGTTGGACAATTCCACCTTAAACATTGCGTTCGGCAACGCTTCGCGGACTACGCCTTCGGTTTCGATTACGTCGTCTTTTGACACAAACTATTCCTCCTCTGATTTTTTGTTAAAGGCGGAAATCGCGTTTCTGACTTTTGCGTCCGATACGGGTTCGCCTTTCGCTATCTTATCGGCGATCTCTTTCAGTGCCGCCGATTGAACCGTTTTTAAGTGCTTCACGTTTTTCGACTTGGGTTTTACCGTCTTGCGGACTTTGCCGTCCGTTATCGCGGCTCTGCCGTCTTTAACCGTTACCACGATATAAAGTCTGCCTTTATCGCGACCTTTAAGACTTTCAACAAGGTCGCCGCTCTCGATATCTATCTTCACAGAGTCAATATCTCCACCCCGTCGTCTTTTATTACGACGGTATTTTCGTAATGCGCCGACGGTTTTCCGTCCGCCGTAACCACGCCCCAGCCGTCTCCGAGAAATTTTACCTGCCACGTTCCCATATTTATCATCGGCTCTATCGCAATGACCATTCCGCTTTTAAGGCGTATGCCCGTGCCTTTTCTGCCGTAATTGGGGACTGACGGGTCTTCGTGCATTTCTCTGCCGATACCGTGTCCTACGAGCGCTCTAACAACTCCGTAACCGTTCGCTTCCGCGTGGCTCTGAACGCAATACCCTATGTCGCCGAGCGGCGTTCCCGCTCTCAGGTTTTCCACCGCTTTGAAAAAACATTCTCTGGTAACGCGTACGAGTTTTTTCTTTTCTTCGGAAACTTCGCCGACGAGAAAGGTTCGCGCCGCGTCTCCGTGATAGCCGTCGTACTTTACGCCGACGTCCACCGAGACAATCTGACCTTCCTTTACGAACGCGTCGTCGGACGGTATGCCGTGAACGACTCTGTCGTCGATGGATATGCAGGTTGACGCGGGGTAGCCCTCGTAATTCAAAAAAGAAGGTTCCGCGCCGACCGACTTTATATAATCGTAAGCAATTCTGTCGAGTTCGGCGGTGGTTATGCCCGGTCTGATACTTTTGCCGAGCAAATCGAGCACGTTCGCGGTAAGTTTGCCGCTTATGCGCATACGTTCTATTTCCGCGTCCGTCTTTAAAGTTATCATAGTTTTATAACCTTTCTGACTTTGTTAAAGACTTCCGCTCCCGTGCCTTCTCCGCAAACGGTAACGAGTTTGCCTTGCTTTTCGTAATAGTCGATAAGCGGCTTCGTCTGCGCGTTATACACGGCAAGTCTTTCTTTCACCGCATCGTGATTGTCGTCTTCTCTCACGGACAGCGAGCCGCCGCATTTGGCGCATTTCGTCTCACTGCCTATATAATCGGTATGGTAAGACGTTTTGCAATCGGAGCATACGCGCCTGCCCGTGATTCGGTGAATAATCGTTTTTTCGTTTACCGCAAGATTTATAACCGCGTCGGGCGGACTGAACGAATCGAGTTGTTCCGCCTGAAAAATATTTCTGGGAAATCCGTCTAAAATATAACTGTCTGCGCAATCGGGCAAGGAAAGTCTGTTTCTGACTATTTCGACGGTTATCTCGTCCGGACAAAAATCGCCGCGGTCGATGATTCCTGCGATTTTTATACCCAAGGGCGTTTTTCTTTTGATGTTGTCTCTGAAAATATCGCCCGTGGATATGTGCGGATAACCCGTTTCCCTGACGAGATACTCCGCCTGTGTTCCCTTTCCGCTTCCCGGCGCGCCGAGAAGAACGATTTTCATTTTACTTCAAGAAACCTTTATAGTTTTTCATCATTATCTGCGACTGCAACGCCTGGTCGAATTCGAGCGCGACGGAGACGATAATCAGAAGC
>CAMEHL010000116.1 GCA_945917475.1 uncultured Clostridia bacterium
CGACGTTATTAAAGTGCTTTTCGCCGGAGTTATAGAAGCGGCTTATTTCGGCGTTGTAGCCGCGGTCGTTACCGAGTTGACGATCGAATGGTTTATAATCGCCGCGTTCGCGTATCTTATAATACTCGGCGTCAGCAGAGTCGCTTACAGGGTGTTGGTGTATATAGAAAGCACGTCCAAGCGCAACGACGACAGAAAACACGGAGTAAGAGTAATGGTCGTCGGCGCGGGAGACGCGGGTTCGCTTATAATAAAGGATATAAAGTCTTCGGATAAACTGAGTATGTATCCCGTCTGCGCGATTGACGACGACCCGAACAAACTCGGGCTTATGATTAACGGCGTTAAGATAGTGGGCGGAACGAAAGACATAGTGAACTGCGCCGAAAGATATAAAATAGAACAGATAGTCGTGGCAATGCCGTCCGTGGACAAGAAAACTCTTAAAGGAGTGCTGGCAGAGTGTCAGAAAACCGATTGCAAAGTCAAATTCCTGCCGGGCGTGTATCAGTTGGTTAAGGGTAACGTTACCGTTTCGGATATGAAAGACGTTGAAATAACCGACCTTTTAGGCAGAGATTCCGTCAAAGTCAACTTAAACGAGATAATGGGGTATATAGAAGAAAAGACGGTGCTCGTAACGGGCGGCGGTGGTTCAATCGGCAGCGAACTCTGCCGACAGATAGCGGAGCATAAGCCCAAGCGGCTCGTCATCGTCGATATTTACGAGAACAACGCGTATTCTATCCAGCAGGAACTTATAAGAAAATATCCCGCGCTCGATCTGACCGTTTTAATCGCGTCCGTTCGCGACGCAAAGCGCATTGACGATATATTTAAGAATATCCGCCCCGAAATAGTGTTTCACGCGGCGGCGCACAAACACGTTCCGCTTATGGAGTTAAGCCCCAACGAAGCGGTTAAAAACAACGTGGGCGGCACTTATAACGTGGCGGACGCTGCTGGCAGGTTCGGCGCGAAACGGTTTATCTTAATCAGCACGGACAAGGCGGTCAACCCCACCAACATAATGGGCGCGACCAAGCGCGTGTGCGAAATGATAATACAGACGATGGACAAAAAATACGCCACCGAATACGTCGCGGTGCGGTTCGGCAACGTTTTAGGTTCTAACGGTTCTGTCGTGCCGCTATTTAAAAAGCAGATAGCGGAAGGCGGTCCCGTTACCGTTACCGACAAGCGTATAGTCAGGTATTTTATGACTATTTCCGAAGCGGTAAGTCTCGTGTTGCAGGCGGGCGCATACGCGAAAGGCGGCGAGATTTTCGTTCTCGATATGGGCGAACCCGTAAAAATTTACGACCTTGCGATAAATATGATAAAACTGTCGGGCTTAGAACCGTTTACCGATATAGACGTGGTTGAGATAGGTTTGCGCCCGGGCGAGAAACTCTACGAAGAAAGGCTTATGGCGGAAGAAGGGTTAAGCAAAACCGCCAACGATATGATTTCCGTCGGCAAACCGATAAGCTTCAACGAAAGCACGCTTTTCAGCGACATAGGCGCGCTCGTCAGGGAAGCGTATACCGAAACGGACGAGATTAAAGACGCCGTAGGGAAAATCGTTCCCACTTATAAACCCGAACACGAAGAAAACCCGCTGAAAAGGAACGCTTTTACCATATAGCCGTATATAGCCGTTAAACCGCATATCCGCGTATGGAAAGCGGACGGCGCACGGCAATTTCAAAACGGCGGTAATCAGGGGCGGCAACCCGCATACCGTATTTTAAAAACTAATCTGGAACGGATAATTTTAACTGTCGGAGAGAAAGCGGCTTAGCGCCGCGCGCGAAAATGAACAGAAACAAGAAAAAAAATTCGAGACCGCTTAAATGGCTGGCGGAAAAATCCAAAAAACAACGGCTCAATATCGTGCTGCTCGTTTTTGCCAACGCCTTTTTTTCCGTTTTGTCCGTGGCGTTCGCGTTCGCGGTGAAAATCATAATAGACGGCGCGCAGAAAGGGAATAAAGATAAAATCATCTGCGGCGCGGCGTTTATCGTGGGAATAGTACTGTTGCAGTTCGTTTTCAGAATAATAATAAACGGAACGACGGAGCATATACGCGGCAAACTCGAAATGGCGTATAAATCGCACGTTTTTTCGGAGATTCTCAATAAAAAATACGATAAAATCAACGAATACCACAGCGGCGAGTTGCTCAACAGACTGTCGGCGGACGTCTCCGTCGTGGCGGAAGGCGTTACGGGCATAGTACCCACCGCGGTTTCGGCGGCGGTAAGGCTTATATGCGCGGTCGCCGCGCTCGTGGTTTTAGACCCGATTTTCGCGCTCGTTTTCGTTACCTGCGGGATTTTCGTATTTATAACGATTGCGCTTATGCGCGGCAAACTGAAAAGTCTGCATAAAACCGCGCAGGAAACGGAAGGAAAAGTGCGTTCTTTTATGCAGGAAAGCATAGAAAACGTGCTTGCGGTAAAGGTGTTTTCCGTAAACGACAAAATATGCGACAGGTCGGACAAATTGCAGCAGGATAACTTTAAGGTTAAAATGCGCCGCAAAAACTATTCTGTTACGGGCAACGCGGTATATAACTTTATTTTCAGCGCGGGCTATCTTTTCGCGCTTATTTACGGCGCGGCGAAAATTTACGGAGACCCCGCTTTCACTTACGGCTCTCTGTCCGCGATTCTGCAACTCGTAAACAACGTTCAGGTGCCTTTCGCGTCGCTCTCGTCCGTGTTCCCTAAATATTACGCGATGATTGCTTCCGCTGAACGGCTTATGGAAATAGAAGAAATAGAAAACGAAAACGCGGGCGCGCCGATAGACGCGGACGCGGTTTATAAAGATATGGTGGCGTTGCGCGGCGAAAATATAGACTTTTCTTACGGCAGAACCCCCGTCTTTACGGGCGCGGATTTCTCTATCGGCAAGGGCGAATTCGCGGTGATAACCGGCGTTTCGGGAATAGGCAAAAGCACGCTTGTGAAAATGCTTTTGGGCGTTTATGCGCCGTCGTCGGGCGAACTCTTTATCGATTGCGGAGAGAAAGGCAGAATCCCCGCGGACTGCTCCGTTCGTCCGCTGTTTTCTTACGTTCCGCAGGGCAATATGCTTTTTTCGGGTTCTCTGTACGACAACGTAACGTTTATCAAAACGGACGCGACCGAACGGGAGATAGAACGCGCGCTCGAAATAAGTTGCTCTGAAGAATTCGTGTCCGCGCTGCCCGACGGGCTTTATACCGCCGTGGGCGAAAACGGCGTGGGGCTTTCCGAAGGGCAGGTGCAGAGAATCGCCATAGCGCGCGCAGTTCTGACGGGGGCGCACGTTCTCATTTTAGACGAAGCGACTTCCGCGCTCGACGAAAACACCGAACGGCGCGTTCTCAATAACCTTAAAACGCTCGACGACGTTACGCTCATCATAATATCGCACAAAAAAGCCGCGTATTCTATATGCGATAAGGAGATAACCGTCAGAAACCGCAAAATAATCGTTTCGGACGTAAAAGCCGATTAAAAAAATTAAAAGCATAAAATATTTGCTTTTTGTCCGATTAGATGTTAATATATAAGTATCTTGTTCGCCGCGCGGCTGCTAAGCGGGCGCGGCGGCTTTAAAAGG
>CAMEHL010000117.1 GCA_945917475.1 uncultured Clostridia bacterium
CCTATTCCGCGCCGCGGCGACGCGACGCTTCTTAAAAAAGACTCGTCGTCGGAAGGATTGTTGATTACTTTAAGATAGGATAGCACGTCTTTTATTTCTTTGCGCTCGAAAAACCTGAATCCGCCGAATATTCTGTACGGTATTCCGTATTTGGTAAATTCCTGCTCGTACGCGCGCGAAAGCGCGTTTAATCGCATAAACACGGCAAAATCCGCGTACTTCATATCCGGATACCGCGCCATCAGATTTTTAATCTGCAGAGCGGCGTAAGTGGCTTCGTTGTTCTCGTCCGTCCCCACGAACGTCTCTATTTTCGCGCCGTCAACGTTTTCAGTCCATAACTCCTTGGGGTGTCTGCCCGTATTGTTGGCGATTATGCAGTTGGCAAGGCTCAATATCTTTTTGGTGGAACGGTAATTGCGTTCGAGTTTATACACTTTCGCGTTCGGGTAATAGGAATCGAACGACAAAATGTTTTCTATCTTCGCGCCGCGCCAGCCGTAAATGCTCTGATCGTCGTCGCCCACGGCGAATATATTGCCGTGAGACAGCGCGAGCCTTTTCGCGAGCGCGAACTGCACCTTGTTGGTATCCTGAAACTCGTCTATATGTATATACCTGAATTTGCGCGAGTAGTAGTCGGCGACTTCGGGCTTTTCGCGAAACAGTTTATAGGTTACGAAAAGCAAATCGTCGAAGTCCATCGCGTTTGAACGGTTCAACTGATTTTCGTATTCTTTATATACGTTGTATAATTCCTGAACGAATTTAAGCCCCGCGTTGGCTTGTTTGAATTCTTCGGGGTCGGCGCAGTCGTTTTTGGCGTTGGATATGACGTTTTTGGCGGACTTTAACAGTTTTTCCGCGTCGTAGCCGAGCGTTTCGAAAACGCGCTTTAACACCTTGTCCTTGTCCGTTTCGTCATAAATGGTAAAGTCGGGGTCGTAACCTATCTTATCCGCGTCCCGCCGCAAAATGCGCACGCACATACTGTGAAAGGTAGAAACCCACATTTCGCTTATGTCCCCGACCGCGGCGGTAAGTCTTTCTTTCATTTCGCCCGCCGCCTTGTTGGTAAAGGTTATGGCGGCTATTTCGTAAGGTCTTACGCCCTTTTCGCCTATAAGATAGGCTATTCTCGTGGTGAGAACGCGCGTTTTGCCGCTGCCCGCGCCCGCCAGAACCAAAACCGCGCCTTCGGTATCGAGAACGGGTTTTATCTGCTCTTCGTTGAGTTTGTCAAGTAATTCGTCCGTATTCGTCATACGTTATATTTTATCATAATCGGCGGCGAATTTCAACTTTTACGCCCAAGTCTTTTCTTTGCGGCAAAACTTTTTTTGGGATTTAGAAAAATATGCTCTCAATCGTTTTATTCGGACTGATTTTATGGTAAAATATATATAAAGTTTATAACGGGAGACAATTATGGGCAAATACGATTTGCGCGGAAAAACAGCGGTAATCACGGGCGCGAGCGGCGGCATAGGTTTTAACGTCGCGAAAATTCTCGTCGAAAAGTACGACTGCAAAGTCATAGGCATTGCGCGAAACGAAGAAAAAATACTTTCCGCAATAAAAACGGTTAAAAACGGAGCGGAGAATTTTTCCTATCAACTTTTCGACGTTACCGACAAAGTCAAATGGGCGGAATTTGCCGATTATCTCGAAGAAAAGGAAATATTCCCCGATATTCTCGTCAACAACGCGGGGTTTATGCTGCCTTTCGCCCGGTTTGAAAAGTATTCGATAGAAGAAATAGAAGAAATCACGCGCACCGACTTTTTGTCCGTGGCTTACGCCGTCAAATTCCTTTTGCCCCTGCTTAAAAAATCGTCCGCTCCCGCTATCGTAAACGTTGCCAGCGCGGCGGGACTATGCCCCGTAGTCGGAGAAAGCATGTACTGCGCCGCGAAATTCGCCGTGCGCGGTTTTACCGAAACGCTTATTCAGGATTATAAAAAGAAAATTTATGTTGCGGGGGTTTATCCCGGATTTATAAGAACGAATATTCTTCACAGAATGTCCGTTGCGGATAAAGAAAACAAACTTATAAGCAAACTGATGATGCCCGTGGAAAAAGCCGCGGCGAAAATTGTCCGCGGCGTTAAAAGAAAGAAAAAACGCATAGTGATGGGTTTTGACGGCAAGTCGATGAGTTTCTTCGGCAGAGTTATGCCTTCCGCCACCCCGTCTCTGGTTACTGCGGTGCTTAAAAAGAGCAAACTCGAACTTTTCGGACAAATATTCGACGTCGCGGGCAAAAAACCGTCCGACGATGCGAAAAACGAGAACGGAAACAGGTAAGAAAAAGAATTTATAGGAGTTATTATGAAAAGGATTTTAACAATTCAGGATATATCGTGCGTAGGTAAATGCTCGCTCACGGTAGCCCTGCCGATCATTTCGGCGTTCGGCGTGGAAACGGCAATTCTTCCCACCGCGGTGCTTTCTAACCACACGCAGTTTAAGAGTTGGACGTTCCGCGACCTGACCGACGATATGAAAGGAATAACGGACAAATGGAAAGAAGAAAACCTGACTTTCGACTGCGTTTATACGGGTTATCTCGGTTCTAAAAAACAAATCGGCATAGTGTCGGATATTTTCGACGGGTTTAAAACGGAAGATAACTTTATTATCGTAGACCCCGCGATGGCTGACAACGGAAAACTATACGCAGGGTTTACGCCCGATTTCGTCGCCGCGATGGCGGAACTTTGCGGCAAAGCCGATTATATACTGCCTAACCTTACCGAAGCGGCGTTTATGCTGAATATCCCCTACGTCGAAAGCGGTTACGACGAAGATTATATAAAAGACGTGCTTAAAAAACTTACGGGACTCGGCGCGAAAACCGCCATATTAACCGGCGTTTCTTTCGATGGCAAGACCGTCGGCGCGTACGGATACGACAAATTAAAAAACGAGTATTTTTCGTATATGCGAGAACGCCTGCCAGTAAATTTCCACGGAACGGGCGACGTTTACGCGAGCGCGTTCTGCGGCGCAATGTCAATCGGAAAAACGGTTGCGGACGCCGCTGCACTCGCCGTCGATTTTACTGTTCAGTGTATATCTGAAACGCTTAAAGACCCCGACCACCCCTTTTACGGTGTGGAATTTGAAAAAGCGTTCCCCTATCTCTTAAAAAGAATCGGGTAATCCTTAAACGGTTTTCCGCAAACGATACGTCGGCTTAATAATTCGGCGCGGTTAAAATAAGTACCCGACGGTTATAATGAACACCCGACGGTTATAATAAAAATCGGGCGCGGTCGGCAATTCTGCCGACCGCGCGTTCATTATTTACTATTATTCTGTTATCTATATTATTTCTTATCGATTCGTTGTCTTTGTATCTTATTCGGTTACCGAAAGACAATTTAACTCGCACGGCGATTTGTGCCGCACGTCTATTTTGCCGACGGAAAAATTTTACGCCGTTATTTCGTGATGGTTACTTTTTTCAACGCTCTCGGCGCGTCGGGGTTGTTACCTATTCCGCACGCAATTTTGCACGCGAACATCTTCGC
>CAMEHL010000118.1 GCA_945917475.1 uncultured Clostridia bacterium
AGAAAAGAAAAATGACGGTTTCCACGAGAGGGAGATACGCTTTGCGCGTTTTGACTGATTTAGCGGAACATAACGGAGACAATTATATTCCGCTTAAAGATATCGTTGCCAGACAGGAAATATCGCAGAAATACCTTGAAAGCATTATGGCGGATATGACGAAATCGGGATTTCTCGACGGGCAGCACGGCAAAGGCGGCGGATATAAATTAAAACGTTCTCCCGATGAAATCACGGTATTCGAAGTGTTGCAGACAACCGAAGGCGATATGGCGCCGATTGCCTGTCTTTCAGCCGCGGCAAAGCCTTGTGCGCGTGCGTCGGAATGCAGGACTTTACCTATGTGGAAAAAGTTTTACGAAATCACACGCGATTATTTCAGCGGAATCACCATTGCGGATTTGGCGCAAACGGATTTAAACGGCGGCAATTACGTTATCTGAGCCGTAATTTTCCGATTAGAAAAGATAAGTAACCGCTATTATTCCGTATAATCGCCCTTGCGCGCGTCGCGCGGCAACGGAAACGGAGATAATTCAATGAACGTACGAATAGATATACCCCGGTTTATCGACCGACTCGACGCCTGCTTTAACCGTAACGATATGAAAGCGGCGCGCGAGTGCATAGAGAGTTGGGAAAAGGAAGCGCGCGACGCAGGCGACGAACGCGCTTTACTTACAATCCTTAACGAAGGCGTGGGGTGTTACAGGCGAACGCAGAAACGCGGCAAAGCCTTAAAAGCGATGCGGGAAAGTCTTGTGCTGGCGGAAAAACTCGGACTGACGCAAAACCTTTCTGGCGCAACGATATTCGTCAACGCCGCAACGACGTTGTCGTTTTTCGGAGAAGAAGAAAGAGGGCTGGAATTATACGTAAAAGCCGCTGCAATTTACGAAAAAGAAGGGCGGACGGAGACTTACGAATACGCGGCGTTGATGAACAACGAAGCGGGAATGCTTTACGCCCTTAAAAAGTACGACGAAGCGGAAGCGATGCGCGAAAGCGCAAAAGAGATATATTACGGATAGATAAACTTCGGGCGGAATAATACCCTTTCAAACGTGAAAAAAATGCACTATGCGCAGACAGATTCCGGAAAGTAACGCTTTCGTGCCCGCCGTAGCCGGACTGATTATCGCGGGCGAGGTCGTCAAAGACCTGATAAAAAGTTAAAGCCCTTTTCGCCGTGCGCAGCGATAAAGAATTGCGGTTAATTTTCGGTCTTAATTCTTTCAAAAGAAAGAATTAAGACTGTTTTTTTATTTAGCCGCGCGTTTTTTTTGACAATTTACCTAAAACAGTGTAAAATAATTGAAAAAGGCAGAACACGTTCGGGCAAGTCGTCGAAAACGCAGCAAAGCGGCGGTCAAGACTAAATTCGGCGAGCGTTTCGCCGGCGGCTTTCAGAAACGGAGTAAGAATATGATTCTTTGTATAGGCGAAATACTCGCCGACCTTATCGGCGAAAAAAATAAAGACGGAATAAACTTCGGCGCGTTCACGGGCGGCGCTCCCTTTAACGTTGCGGTGAACGCAAAACAATCGGGCGCAAAAGTCGGGTTTATCGGCAGAGTCGGAAAAGACCCGATAGGAAAGTTTGTTACGGAATTTGCCGAAAACGTCGGGTTCGATTATCTCGATATTCAGAAAGACGGGATACGCAATACCACGCTCGCGTTCGTAACGCTTACAGACGGCGAGCGCGATTTCGCGTTCTTCCGCCACGACACCGCCGACTTCAATATGAACGCGGAAGAAATCGATCTTGAAAAATACGACGGGCTTAATATCGTTCATCTGGGTTCGCTTATGCTGTCTGAAGAAAAAGGCAGGGAATTTGCCCGCGAAACTGTGAAAAAAATCCGCGCTTCGGGCAAAATTCTGTCTTTCGACGTAAATTTCAGAATGGATTTATACGATAATATCGGTCAGGCGGTTGCCGCGTATAAACCGTTTGTGGAAGAAGCGGATATATTGAAATTTTCCGACGACGAGATAACCGCGTTCACGGGCGAAACAGACCTGAACGGCGCGATTGCGGCGTTAGAAAAAGAAGACAGGCTGTTGCTTATTACTCTCGGCAGCCGCGGCAGTATGTACGTTTATAACGGTTTTTCGGGCATTGTTCCGACCGAAAAAGTTAAACCCGTTGACACGACGGGCGCGGGCGACGCCTTTTTCGGCGCAACGCTTGCTTATCTCGACGGAAAGGATTTTAAAAAAGGAATTTCCGTAGAAGATATCGAGAACGCGCTCAAAGCGGGCAACAAGGCGGGCGCGGCGGCAACGCAGTTCAAAGGCGCGATAAAGTTATAACCGACGGCGCGCGGACCGTTTTCGCAGCGATTCCGTTTTTTTAATCGGGCAAACGGGTTTTTCGGGCTAGGTCGGCGATGTTAAATAAGGAGAAAAAATAAAAGACGTAAAACGAATAGTAAGAGAGCCGGTTTTTTTCGAAAGGAACAGGGTTTACAGAATATATCTCGGCGGAAAGCAGTACACTAAAATTTTCGACCGCGCGGACGGTTACGACGACGGGACGGACAACTTTTTCCCCGAAGAATGGATTGCGAGCAAAGTTAAGGCGATAAACCCCCGATATTTCGGCAAAAGAGACGGCGTTTCCGTGGTAAAGGGCACTGATTTATTCTTTGACGACTTGTTGAGAGACTACAAAGAAGAATTGCTCGGCGACCGCAAATACGACTGTCTCGTAAAGTTTTTGGACAGCGCGATAAGACTTCCATTTCAGGTTCACCCGACGAAAGATTTTTCGAGAAAGAATTTCAATTCGGAATACGGCAAAACTGAAGCGTGGTTAGTAGTCGAAACGCGCGAAAACGCCAAACTGTATTTCGGGTTTAAAGACAAGATAGACAAAGCGCGTCTTGCCGCGCTCGAAGAAAAAAGCGAAACGGAAAAGGACGTGATGGGCAATTTATTGTACGGCGTAGACGTGAAAGTCGGGGACGTGTGGCTTATAAAGGCGGGACTCATACACGCGCTCGGCGCGGGTTGCACGGTTATAGAAGTACAAGAACCTACCGATTTCACTATTCAACCCGAACGCTGGTGCGGCGACTATCATATTTCATACGAAGAAGAATATATCGGTCTCGATAAATCCACCGCGCTGGACGCGATTAATTACGATATATACGGCGACGCCGCCGTGGCTTACGCGAAAGTAAATCCGAAAATCACGGTGAACACGCCCAATTACGTTAAAGAAGAACTCATAACTTATAAAGACACGCCGTGTTTTGCAGAAAACAGACACGTCGTGAAAAACGGCGGTTCGTTCGTAATGGACTACGCGCCGAGCGTGTATATATGCCTTAGCGGCGACGCGGTAATAAAGGGCGAGAATTACGAGCGCAAAATAAAGCGCGGCGATTATTTTTATCTGCCGTTCGTTGCGGAAAATAAATTCACCGTAACTTCCGATACGGAAGCGACGCTTATAGAGTGTCTGCCGAGCAAACAATAAACGCCGAAAGAAAAACGCCTAAAACCGA
>CAMEHL010000119.1 GCA_945917475.1 uncultured Clostridia bacterium
ACGTTTCTCAACCGGACACGGGCGAAC
This sequence comes from uncultured Clostridia bacterium, assembly GCA_945917475.1. GTDB lineage: Bacteria > Bacillota > Clostridia > Christensenellales > Borkfalkiaceae > UBA1259. The sequence continues at coordinate 28 of CAMEHL010000119.1, forward strand.
AGGCTCTCGATATAACCGCGTCGCTCGTATCGAGCAAGGCTGTGGATATTATCGTCGTGGACTCGGTCGCCGCGCTTACTCCGAAAGCGGAAATCGAAGGGGATATGGGCGATTCGCACGTGGGCTTGCAGGCAAGACTTATGAGTCAGGCATCCCGCAAGCTTACCGCAATCACCGCCAAATCCAAAACATGCATCATCTTTATCAATCAGCTTCGCGAAAAAGTCGGCGTTATGTTCGGAAACCCCGAAGTTACCGCCGGCGGCAAGGCGCTTAAATTTTACGCGAGCGTGAGAATAGACGTGAGAAAATCGGACGCGCTTAAAGATTCGGACGGCGCGTACGGCAACCACACCAAAGCGAAAATCGTCAAAAACAAAGTCGCTCCGCCTTTCAAAACGGCAGAATTCGACATTATTTTCGGAAAGGGCATTTCCAAGGGCAGTTGCGTTGTCGATTTGGGACTGAATTACGGAATTATCCAGAAGAGCGGCGCGTGGTTCTCTTATAACGGCGAAAAAATAGCGCAGGGCAGAGAAAAAGCGGTGGATTACTTCGAGTCCAACCCCGAAATTTACGAAGAAGTGAAAGCCGCAATTTTAGACGCGTTCTATAATAAGGGCAAGAAAGCCGATTAACGGCGTGTCAAAGGATTGACAATCTGCCGATTTTGGTATACAATATATAGTAGTCGGTTTCGGGGACTGCCCGAAACATAAAATTAAACAGGAGGGCACTTTATTATGCAAAATTATAACTACGGCTCCCTGTTCTTGGCAAGCGAAGGAATTTCCGTTCCCGTGCTTATAATCGCTATTATCGTCGCGGTAATCGTAGCGGGTACAGCGTGTTTGTTTCTCGGCTTGCAATTGAAAAAAAAGTCTTTTGAAAGAAAACAGGGCGATATTCAGAAAATCACCGAAAAAATGCTCGAATCCGCGAGAGAAGAGAGCGAAAGTATTAAAGAAAAGGCTATTTTAAAGGCAAAAGAACAGGCGCTTAAACTAAGGGACGATTTCGAGCGCGAATCTCGCGAAAAACGCGCGGAATTCCAGAGAACGGAGAACAGACTCAATCAGAAAGAAGAGACTCTCGAAAAGAAAGAAGAAAACCTTAACAGACGCAACGAAGAAACGACTCGTCAGCAGAACGCGTTAAGGGAAAAACAGTCCGAACTCGACAGAAAACTGTCGGATATATCCGAACAGCACAATCTTATGATTAAAGAGTTCGAAAAAATCTCGCAGATGTCGAGAGACGAAGCCAAACGCCAACTCATAGAAGCGATGACGGACGAAGCCAAGCGCGACGCGGCGAGCACCGTCAAAAATATCGAGGCGGAAGCGAAAGAAGAAGGCGAGAGAAAAGCGAAAGAAATCGTTTCGCTCGCTATTCAGAAATGCAGCACCGAACAGGCGACCGAACTTACCGTGTCCGTCGTTCCGCTGCCGTCGGACGATATGAAAGCGCGCATTATCGGCAGAGAAGGCAGAAACATCAGAACGCTTGAAAACGCCACGGGCATAGAACTCATTATCGACGACACGCCCGAAGTGGTTATCGTTTCGGGGTTCGACCCCGTAAGGCGCGAAACCGCGAGAATCGCGCTTGAAAGGCTTATTCAGGACGGCAGAATTCACCCCGCAAGAATAGAAGAAACGGTCGAAAAAGTCAAAAAAGAACTTGATCAGCAGATTAAAGAGGCGGGCGAAGCCGCTATGTTCGAATGCGGCATATTCGGTTTGCACCCCGAACTCGTCAAAATTCTCGGCAGGCTTAAATTCCGCACGAGTTACGGACAGAACGTGTTGCGCCACTCGGTAGAAGTGTCGCATCTGGCGGGAGTTATGGCGAACGAACTCGGCGTAGACGTCGCGCTGGCAAAACGCGCGGGGTTGTTGCACGATATAGGCAAAGCGGTGGACTTCGAGATAGAAGGCACTCATATGCAGATAGGCGCAGACCTTGCCAAAAAATACAGAGAGAACGCCAACGTCGTCAACGCTATTTTGGCGCACCACGGCGACGTCGAGCCCAAAACGGTCGAAGCGGTACTCGTCGCTTCTGCTGACGCGATTTCGGGCGCACGCCCCGGCGCAAGGAGAGAAACCACCACCAACTATATCAAACGTCTGCAAAAACTCGAAGAGATATCAAGCGGGTTTAAGGGCGTGGATAAATGCTACGCTATTCAGGCGGGCAGAGAAGTGCGCGTGATGGTTAAACCCGAACAGGTAGACGACAGCCAGACGTTGTTCCTTGCGAAAGAAATAGCGAAAAAGATAGAACAGGAAATGGAGTATCCGGGACAGATAAAAGTCAACGTAATACGCGAGTGGCGCGCTACCGAATACGCTAAATAAACTGAAACTTAAACCAAAGCATACAACGAAAGCACACTATAATTCGCAGTCGCGGAAAGTAGCGTGCTTTTCTTGATTTAAACGCTGCGGAAAAAGGTTACTATTAAAAGCGGCGGATAAAACCGCCCGCGCGCGGCGGCGTAAAAGGCTGAAAATGCCGCGTTTTAAAGTAAATTGCGCGTATTATCGGCAGGTTATATCCGTTTATAATTGACTTTTCACGTTGATAATGTTATCATTTTATAAGAGAAATAAATTATTCCGAAAAAACGGAGTCAGGAGAAATATGAGCGTTACGAATATTCCCGATACGTTCGGTTGCAACGTTTTCGGCGACAAGGTAATGAGAGAAAGGTTGAGCAAAACCGCTTACGACGCCGTGCGCCTTGCCATGAGCGGCAAAGCCGCGCTACCCAAAGAAAGCGCGAAAGAAGTTGCGACAGCGATGAAAGAATGGGCGGTCGAAAAGGGCGCGACGCATTTTACTCACTGGTTTCAACCGATGACGGGCATCACCGCCGAAAAACACAACAGTTTCATAGAACCCGACGGGGACGGAAACGTTATTATGAAGTTTTCGGAAAAATCGCTCGTCAAGGGCGAGTCGGACGCGTCGAGTTTTCCTTCGGGCGGACTGCGCGCTACTTTCGAGGCGCGCGGCTACACCGCGTGGGATCCCACGTCTTACGCGTTCGTGAAAGACGGGTGTCTGTATATACCTACGGCGTTTTGTTCTTACGGCGGAGAAGCGCTGGATAAAAAAACGCCGCTTTTGCGTTCGATGGAAGCGTTGAACGTGCAGGCGCAAAGAATACTTAAACTGTTCGGCAAAACCGCAGAACGCGTTACGCCTATGGTGGGCGCGGAGCAGGAGTATTTCCTTATAGATAAATCCGTGTACGAAAAGCGGATAGACCTTATTCATTGCGGCAGAACGCTTTTCGGAGCGAGACCCGCCAAGGGGCAGGAACTCGACGACCATTATTACGGCGCGATAAAGTCGCGCGTCAAGGCGTTTATGCGAGAAGCGGACGACGAACTGTGGAAACTCGGAGTTTACGCCAAGACCGAACACAACGAAGTCGCGCCGGCGCAGCACGAACTCGCGTCCGTTTATACTTCC
>CAMEHL010000120.1 GCA_945917475.1 uncultured Clostridia bacterium
GTCGTCGTTCGGACAGACGTCGAAAGGCAGTAATAACGCGGTTTCGTCTCCCCAATTTATAAAATCGAGAGATTTTTCCTCGCCGTTAATCGTAACGGTTACCTGACCTATACCGCCGTAAGTACCGTCGCCGACCCCGTCGAAAAGCAGAACGTAACGGTCGCTTTGAACCGCGCCGGAAACGTAATTTATTACGCCTTCCTGCGGTTTTTCTTTTTCGGTAACTGCGTTGTCCATTATATAAACGGTTAAATCGTTATTGAAAAAATAATCTCCGCCCGTTACCGCGCCAAGCATAAATTTAAGAGTATGGTCTTTATCCTTCTCGCAGACCGAATAGTCGAGCAACGCTCCGAAATCGCCGCCGCCCAAGTCGCAGAAATCGACTTTTTGCAAAGTTCCGTCGATTAAAACGTTTATTTTGCCGAGCGGAGCGTAACTTTCGCCAATTCCGCCTTTGAAGCGAACGAGGAATCTGCTAAAATTATCCTGCGCTCCGCCGCCGCTTAAAGCGAGCGGTTTAACTTCGAGATTGCTTACGGCGTATTTGTTAATTCTTAAAGCGACGTCGTTTTTTAAAGTCGAAACCCCGCCGATTTTCGTACCCGCAGGAAGATAAAAAGCGTGTTCGCCGATTGCTTCCGCAGTCGTCGCCCCTTCGGCCAAATGGTTATATTCCAGATATAACGTCAATTCGGAGCCGCTTCCTATATAATTGAGTCCGCCGCCCGAAATTTTCTTAATATTGCCGTCGGAATCTACGAGCGTCGCTTCATTATTGTTCCAGAACTCGTTTCCGAGATCCGACACGTCCGCCGTAAAATCAATAACGTATCGGTTAGAGCCGTTATCCTGACAACCGGCCAACTTGGAAAAAACAAGCGTAATGTTTTCGGGAGCGGCGTTTGCCTTTGACGAAATCGAAACCGCGAATATCGTTGAAAATACCAACGCGACAAAAGCAAAAAATAAACACAGTAAATTTTTCTTTGATTTTATCATAATAACACCCCTCTTTTAATCGCCGTCGCCGCCGAAAATATCGTCGTCGCGACGATTGTCCCCGTCGCCAATCGACGCCGTAACGATATCGCAAAAATCAAGCGATACCACCTTAAAATCTGCCTTTTCATACTTTTTTCTCATCAAACAACCTCCGATTTTCGCATATACGCAAAGGTATACGCGAAGAAACACTAATTGATTATCGGGATAATTGTAGCATCGATACGGCTTAAAGTGTTAGTCGTATTTTAGCAACTTTTTTGCATTATTTAATCATTTGCAATAAAAAAAGTCTTATAAAAAGAAAGCCCGACTTCTTTTTTATAAGACCGTGTATAATATGTTTTAACTTTAAAAATTTTACAAATCAGATTAAAGCGTGACGCCCGCTTTGTAAAAGGCTATCTCTCTTATATCTTCGCTTTTACACTTCGTTTCACCGTTAATTATCGCGATAATCGACTTATAGAGGGCTTTTCCGTCCATTTTATACGCATTGAAGTCAATCCCACCGCTCTTTTTCTCCGCTAAATAATCGTTCGTCGAGATTTTGAAAGTCGGAACAAAATTCGGCATAAAAAAACCGAGAAGAACCTGTTTCTCTCGGTTCGACTCGGTTTGTCATCGCGCTTTGCTCTGTTTCGGAACCCATGTCCGATATATTTTGATTTTTATCTCCAAAATCTTAGGTTTTTGCGGGATTTTAAGTTGGCGATACTGCTCGGACTCGTACGGAATAGCGTTTTGCCAGACAATTCCTATATATTTTTGGCAAAACGCGTCACCGATACGGCGCCGCTCGTAATTTATTCGAGAATGTTCGTAGTAATAAAATCTACGCCCCAAGAAACAAGTTTTTCCGCATACTCGAGGTCGTTCACTATCCAGCAGTTGATTTTTATACCGCGGCGTTTGAGTTCGGCAATATTCTCCTCGTTTAAAGACATATAGTCGGAGTCGATTTCAAGCGAATTGCTCTCGCATATATCCATAATCTCGGAATTTATCGGTCCGGTCAGAAGTTGGAGCGGATGGTTTGGCAATATCTTTCTCAGACGAATCATATTGTCGGGGAAAAACGATATAAAAATGACGTTCTCAAACTGCTTTTCCTCTTTCGCTATTTCTATAATCTCTTTGAGTTGCTCGTCCGTGTATTCGACTTTGAGTTCCAGAACGCTCTTTTTGCCGTAACGCCTGCAAACGTCGAAGTACTCCCTTAAAGTCGGAACAGCCATATACTCCACCGTATCGCCATTCACGATTTTTCTGACTTTACGCAAATCTTCGTACAAATAGTCCTTTATTTCGATATTTTTACCGAAAACACGACTTAAATTACCATCGTGACTGATTACGTACTTGCCGTCTTTGGTAAAGTGAACGTCCGTTTCTATACCGTAATAACTTCTGTTGCCCGCAGCGACGAAAGCGCACTCCGTGTTTTCGGTTTCAAGCCCCGAAAGTCCTCTGTGTGCAATCATTAAAACGCCCGTTCCTTTTTTATCTAATTTTATCGTATCGGATAGTATTTCTTCCATAATTATTCGGGTTTATCCTCTAAAACAAGGTCGTAGTCGCCGAGTTTGTTGACTTTGAAACCGTTTTTCTTATACTCGTCGTAGTTGAACGCTTCGAGTTCGTCTATCGCGAGTTTATGGAACTCGTAGAAATTATGCCACCAGGTCTGATCCGAACCGAGAGTCGCCGAAAGATAGGCGTCGGCAATATCGCAACCCATTGCGGGGGCGACGTAAAACGCGCCCATCGCGAGTACGTTTACCCCGTTACCCGTTATCGCCCTTCTCGCCGCGGGAACGCTTTCGACTACGCCCGCGTGAACGTGGGGGCATTTGCTCGCCGCGATATGAATACCCATACCCGTTCCGCAGAACAGAAGCGCTCTTTCATACTCGCCTTCCGAAATCATCGCTCCGACTCTTAATCCCACTCTGTGAAACATAAGATCGGTGTCGTTCGGGTCGCTGTCTTTTTTAACGCCCATATCGAGAATTTTCCAACCTTTCTTTTCGAGATGAGCCACAACCGCCTCTTTAAGCGGAAAGCCTGCAAAGTCCGCGCCCACTACGAGATATTTGTCCTTAACTGTCTTCATTTTTCCTTACACTCCTTATTTGTTTTATTTTTACGGGAACGTAAACGCCGCCCCGCAATTTCCTTTTAACAATCGCATACGCGAAATTTTTTATCGCAAAACCGATATATCTTTAATCCCGAACGGTATAAGTCTTTTTTGCCCGTCGTAATCTTTGTTCGTTCCGTCGTCGTTCCAGCCGCCGCGAAGGGTGAAAGCGTCGCTGCCTACTCCGCTCTCTTCTCTGCCTTTAAAATAGAAAGGTCCGTACAGGTTTCTGAGCGACGAATAACATTCGACGGTCACGGTCTTTTTGCCGCTTACGCCCCTTACGGTAACGCCGTCCGTCAGCGCTACTTCGTAATTTTTGCCGTCAACGATAAAATTGCACGCCGTAAAATCGCCGTTCGG
>CAMEHL010000121.1 GCA_945917475.1 uncultured Clostridia bacterium
GAACTCAAAGTTCTAATGGTATCCGACGAAAAGGGTATCAAAGTCGCGAAAGACGCGGAGAGTTTCAAAATGGTCGGCGAAATCGTCGCGCAGGGCAAAGAAAGAAAGGTAGTAGTCTTTAAGTATAAGGCGAAAAAGAACGAAAGAAAGAAACAGGGTCATCGTCAGCCCTTTACCGCGGTCAAGGTTTTAGAAATTGCGTCCGCGAAAAAGGCTGCCAAGAAAACCGCTGTTAAAGAAGAGAAACCCGCGGACGACGCGGCTGCGGAATAAGGAGAAATAGACTATGATATTATTCAGATTATTTGCGCACCACAAAGGCGGCGGCAGCACCAAGAACGGCAGAGACAGCAACGCAAAGCGTTTGGGAATCAAAGCGAACGACGGGCAGAGCGTTTCGGCGGGCAGCATAATCGTCCGTCAGCGCGGAACTAAAATTCACCCCGGCAACAACGTGGGTATCGGCAGCGACGATACGCTTTTCGCTTTAATCGACGGCGTGGTTAAGTTTGAAAGAGCGGGCAGAACGGACAAGAAAGTCAGCGTTTACGCAAAATAAGTTAAAAAAAGGGGCTTAATTATTTAAGTCCCTTGTTTTTTTGGAAATAATATGCAAAAGATAAAATATCCGTCCGAATATTTCGACGCAGCCGACACTCTGTCCTGCGGTCAACTTTTCAGGTTTACCCCGAAAGGCAAGGGGTTTAACGTTTTTTCGCGCGATAAATCGTGTTTTCTTTATACCGACGGGGCGGAAACGGTAATCGAGTGCGAAAACTCGGACGCGGATTATTTCTATAACTATTTCGACTTAAAGAGAGATTATTCCGCGATAGTGAAACGGGCAAGCGATTTCGGCGGCGCGCTTAAAGTCGCCGCGGGAAAAGCCAAAGGCGTCAGAATATTGAATCAGGACGCCGAAGAAGCGCTTTTTTCTTTCGTCGTTTCCCAAAACAACAATATTCCGCGTATAAAAGGCATAATCGCTCGGCTTTGCGCCGCGCTGGGCGAAGAAAAGTCGTTCGGCGGCGAAACTTACCGCGCTTTCCCTGCGGCAAAGACTATGGCGGCGCAGGAAACGGACTTTTATTACGGGGTAGGGCTCGGCTACCGCGCCCCGTTTATAAAAAGGCTTGCGGAAGACGTGTCGTGCGGCAAAATAAACGTAAACGCGCTTAAAAATCTGCCTTCCAAAGACCTTAAAACCGCGCTGAAAGGAATATACGGCGTCGGGCAGAAGGTTGCCGATTGCGCGGCGTTGTTCGGGTTCGGAAGGACAGACTCTTTCCCCGCGGACGTATGGATAGAGAAAGTCTATCGCGAAGATTTCGGCGGAACGCTGACGGACAGGGCGAAAATATCCGCCTGGTTTGAAAATCTTTTCGGGGACGATTCGGGGTATTTTCAGCAGTATCTGTTTTATTATAAAAGGACGCTTGAAAAGCAGTCGGCGGCAAAATAGCGGAAAAACCGCAAAAGCGCGTAAATACAAAGAAAAACCTTAAAAAACCGTTTAAAATAATTGTCAAAATATTAAATATTTGTTATACTTAAAAACGTGAAAATAATTTGGAGGGCATATTTTTATGCAGTATTCGGCAGAAGTTAAAGAAATGTGCTGTGTTGCGAAAGGTCCGAAGCACGGTCCCGCGCCCATTCCCGAAGAAGGCAAATGGGTAGAAGCGAAAGAAATCAAAGATATTTCCGCTTATACGCACGGCGTCGGTTGGTGCGCACCGCAACAGGGCGCGTGCAAGTTGTCGTTGAACGTTAAAAACGGCATTATAGAAGAAGCGCTCGTAGAAACGATAGGTTGCTCGGGTATGACTCATTCGGCGGCAATGGCGGCTGAAATTCTTCCTGGCAAGACTATTTTAGAAGCGCTTAACACAGACCTTGTCTGCGACGCGATTAACACCGCTATGCGTGAACTTTTCCTGCAGATAGTGTACGGGCGTTCGCAGTCCGCTTTCTCGGAAGACGGGCTGGTTATCGGCGCGGGTATGGAAGATTTAGGCAAAGGCGCGCGTTCTATGGTTGGCACTATGTACGGCACGAAAGCCAAGGGCGTCAGATATCTCGAAATGACCGAAGGTTACTGCACGAGAATGGCGCTCGACGAGAACGACGAAGTTATCGGATACGAATTCGTTTCTCTCGGCAAAATGACGGACTTTATCAAGAAAGGTATGGAACCCAACGAAGCGTACGAAAAATCCACAGGCACTTACGGACGCTTTAAACCCGAAGACGGAGCGGTTAAATATATCGACCCGCGTAAAGAGTAAGGAGAAACGGTTATGGCGCAGTTTGAAGGTTATGAAAGAAGAGAAAAGAAAATTCTCGCAACTTTGAAAGAATACGGCATTTCGTCTATCGACGAGTGTAAAACTATATGCGACGAAAAGGGAATATCTCCCTATAATATCGTTCAGGAAACCCAGCCTATTTGTTTTGAAAACGCCAAATGGGCGTATACGGTAGGTAGCGCAATCGCTATAAAAGCCGCCGAAAAGACGGGCGACAAGTCCGCCGCAACGGCTGCCGCTAATATCGGAATAGGTTTGCAGTCTTTCTGTATTCCCGGCTCCGTCGCCGAAAACAGAAAGGTCGGTTTAGGGCACGGCAATCTCGGCAAAATGCTTTTGTCCGAAGAAACCGAATGCTTCTGCTTTTTAGCGGGACACGAGTCTTTCGCCGCGGCGGAAGGCGCAATCAAAATCGCGCTTAACGCCAACAAGGTAAGGGTTAAACCTTTGAGAGTTATCCTTAACGGTCTCGGCAAAGACGCGGCGTATATCATTTCGAGAATAAACGGGTTCACTTTTGTCGAAACTACTTTCGATCCGTATAAAGAAGAAGTAACCGTCGTTTCCGAAAAGCCTTTCTCCAAGGGCGCGAGAGCGAACGTAAAATGTTACGGCGCGGACAACGTTCCCGAAGGCGTAGCGATAATGAAACTCGAAAACGTGGGAGTTTCCATTACGGGCAACTCCACCAACCCCACGAGATTCCAGCACCCCGTTGCGGGCACGTATAAAAAATGGTGCGTAGAAAACGGCAAAAAATATTTCTCGGTCGCGAGCGGCGGCGGCACGGGCAGAACGCTTCACCCCGACAATATGGCGGCGGGTCCGTCGTCTTACGGTATGACGGACACTATGGGGCGTATGCACTCCGACGCGCAATTTGCGGGTAGTTCTTCCGTTCCTGCGCACGTCGAAATGATGGGTTTAATCGGCGCGGGCAACAACCCGATGGTCGGTATGACCGTCGCTTGCGCGGTTGCGGTCAGCGAGGCTCTTAAAAAATAATTAGGTTTTCACTGATAAAATCAAGGTTTATTCCATTTTTAATTTTAACAAATTAAAGTCGAATAAATACTAAACAACAAAAAAATAGTTAGACACATCATTTTAAAGAAATATTAGGTGATGTGTCTAATTTGTTTTAAAGGAGTTTTAGT
>CAMEHL010000122.1 GCA_945917475.1 uncultured Clostridia bacterium
ACCGTTAAAAGACGGGAAATAGGCATTCTGCGCGCCGTCGGCGCAAACAAAACGGACGTAATGAAAATATTCTTTACGGAAACGCTTTTAATAACGATAGTCTGCTTTATCTTTTCCGCAGTGGCAGGCGGTTTAATCTGTTCTCTTCTCAACGCGTATTCGTTAAAAAACGAGCTGATGATAACGATTCTCGATTATAATGCGCTCAACGTGACAATATTATTTATAATAACGCTTGCGGTGTCTTTTATATCCACGGTATTCCCCGTATCGCAGGCGGCGAACAAACCTCCCGCGGACGGAATAAGGGGCAACTGAAAACCTTTTCCTTAGTTTCTTTTCTCCTACGCCAAGTCGGATTTAAGCTTTAAAATTACTTCCGCCGCTCGGAATTATCCGAGCGGCGGAAGTTTTTACGGTTAAATTATTTAATCAGTTTTTCAAAATCGGATTTGACTTTTTTAAAGAGCATTTTCGCTTTTACTTCGTTTTCCGCGGGGAGCGAATAATATACCTTAAGTTTAGGCTCTGTGCCGGACGGACGAACGCATACGAAGCCGCCGCCCGCAAGCTCGAAATAAACGGCGTTACACGGCGAACAATTTATACTCTGCTCTTCGCCCTCTGCCGTTTTACGGACGAGTGCAGAATAATCGCGCGTGGCGACCACCTTAATACCGCCGAGCGAATCCACTTTCAGGGTTTTCATTTTATCGACCACCGCGTTCATGTCGCGCATTGCGTTAAGCCCTTCGAAAACGGTGCTTTCGGTGCAGTCGAACACGAACCCGTATTTATCGTAGAGTTGCTGTAAACGTTCGTACACGCCTACGCCGTGCGCGGTATAATAGCACACCATTTCCGCAACGAGCAGACTCGCGACGACAGCGTCTTTATCGCGCGCGTGCGTGCCGCGGAGATACCCGCACGATTCTTCGAACCCGAACACGAACTTGCGTTTGCCCGTGTCGTCGAGGTCTCTTATTTTTTCACCAATGTATTTGAAACCGACGGGAACGTCGAAAATTTCTACGCCGTAATCCTGTGCGATAAGTTTAGCCATACTCGTGGTAACGAAAGATTTCACGACGAAACTTTTTGCGCTCAGTTTACCCGTTTCTTTAAGCCGTTTTAATATATAATCGAGCAGCAGCACGCCCACCTGATTACCCGAGAGTGCGGTAAATTCCTTTTCGGAAGTGCGTATGGCGACGCCCAGCCTGTCGCAGTCGGGATCGGTGCCGAACACCACGTCCGCTTCTTTCAGATCCGCCATTTTGATAGCGAGCGAAAGCGTTTCCTTATATTCGGGATTAGGCACGGCGACGGTGGAAAATTCCGCGTCGGGCGCGGTCTGTTCGGGAACGGTAAACACGTTTATGCCCGTCTTTTTAAGCACGGTCGTTACGGGAACGTATCCGCTACCGTGAACGGGGGTATATACGAGTTTTAATGTTTTGCCAACCTGTCTGACTTCTTTTTTGGAAAGCGAAAGTTTAAGAATAGTTTTATAATAACTCTTATCGAGCGATTTTGAAACGAGAATAATGCGCTTTGCGACCGATTCGTCGAATTTTATTTTATCGGAGAGCGGCGAGCCTGCCGCATTGATAAATCCGACCACTTTCGCCGTCGCTTCGGGCGACATCTGCGCGCCGTCCGCGCCGTACACTTTGTAACCGTTATATTCTTTTGGATTATGGCTTGCCGTAATCATTATGCCCGCGGCGGTCTTTAACTTGCGCGTGGCATAAGAAAGCATAGGAACGGGATGTTCTTTGGGAAAAAGATAAGTCTTTATTCCGTTGCTCGCGAGAACGACCGCGGCGTTATAGGCGAATTCGTAAGACAGCTTTCTCGTGTCGTAAGATATTACGACGCCGTGTTTTATCGCCTTTTTACCGAGCGATTTGATATAGTCCGCAAGCCCCTGCGTAGCGCGGCGAACGGTATACACGTTAATCATATTAGTACCGAGCCCTATTATGCCGCGCATTCCCGCCGTGCCGAATTCAAGGTCTTTGCCGAACCTGTATTCTATCTGCTTTTCGTCTCCTTTAAGCGCGTTGAGTTCCGCCGCTTCTTCCGCCGTAAGCGATTTGTATTCGAGCCATTCGCTATATATATCTTTATACATTATTATATGTCCTTATTTTACATCCTTAATAATACGTTTTTTCTGTTTGATTTAATGCGGTAAACGCCTTTATGCCGTTCTGCCGTTTCTCTCACCGCATTTGTCGGCGAGAACGCTTATATCCCGACAACACGCCGATATCACGGTTTTGCCTAAACGCGGCTTTGCGCAATAAGTACGACTTCACAAAAATACGACTATACGCAAGCACGGTTTAGCGCAAAAGGAATAAAGTCCCCGCAATAACGAGATATAGCCCCATTTTCATTTCATTAAATATTATATGTTTTTAGAGCGGCGATGTCAAAGCATTTTTTTATTTTTAAAATATTTGTCTTAAAAATTTTAAAATCCACCGCCGCCCCGTCCGCAAACCGCGGTATCTCCCGATAAATCTTGAAAAAAAATTTTTATTTACGATTAAACAGTTGACATTGATTTCCGTTTTTGATACAATTTATAAGCGTTGTACGTAAATAGTTTTATCTCACGACTGCGGGTGTAATTCAATGGTAGAATTCCAGCCTTCCAAGCTGGCAGCGTGGGTCCGATTCCCATCACCCGCTCCATTTCTTTTTACGGCGAAGGCTTAAACGCACCTGTAGCTCAGTTGGATAGAGCACCGGCCTTCTAAGCCGGGTGTCAGGGGTTCGAATCCCTTCAGGCGCACCAAACACGGCGGGTGTAGCTCAGTTGGTTAGAGCGCGAGATTGTGGTCCTTGAGGTCGTGGGTTCGACTCCCATCTCCCGCCCCATTTTATTTAGGGGTGTCGCCAAGCGGTAAGGCACTGGATTTTGATTCCAGCATTCGTAGGTTCAAATCCTGCCACCCCTGCCATACAGATAACGACGCAGATTTTTCGCCCCATTAGCTCAGATGGTAGAGCACGTGACTTTTAATCACGGTGTCCGGAGTTCGAGTCTCCGATGGAGCACCAGACATTTAAGCGCGCCGATAACGGCGCGCTTAAATAAAAAATCCGCCTTTAGCTCAGTTGGTAGAGCACCTGACTCTTAATCAGGGTGTCCGGAGTTCGAGTCTCCGAAGGCGGACCAAAAAACGAACGGAATACCTTAAAGGTATTCCGTTCGTTTTTATGTGCGTTGCAGGGTGGGGTAAAACCGCACACTGCGGCGGCGAATTATTCTGATGCGAATTATTCTGCGGCGACGGAATAATACAATAGAACGCTCCGC
>CAMEHL010000123.1 GCA_945917475.1 uncultured Clostridia bacterium
CAATCCCGCCGAGAACGGCGCGGTTACTTTTCTCGCGGATTCAAACGCCGTCGCGGAAGCGAATATTTTTTTAAGAACGGCGGAAAGAGTGTATATAAGAACGGCAAAGTTCGGCGCGACCACGTTCGACGGGATTTTCGACGGGGTAAAGAGTATCCCATGGGAAGATTATATCGTTAAAGACGGCAAGGTTACGGTAAACGGCAAGTGCGTGAAAAGCAAAATTTTCGCCGTGTCCGATTGCCAGAGCGTGATAAAAAAGGCGATTGCCGACAGACTGTGCGAAAAACATAAACTCGTCCGTCTGCCCGAAACGGGCGCGCTTTACGAAGTGTGCTTTTCGCTGTTCAAAGACGAACTTTCGGTGTTTCTCAATACGAGCGGCACGGGTTTGCATAAACGCGGTTACAGGGATATGGTGGGCATTGCGCCTATAAAAGAAACGCTTGCCTGTTCTCTGTTGCTTATGAGCGATTTCTATTATAAACGCCCCTTTTTCGACCCCTTTTGCGGCTCGGGAACGTTCGTTACCGAAGGGGCGAGAATCGCGCTCGATATCGCGCCGGGCAGAGACAGAAAGTTCGCGTTCAACTTCTGGGAGAACTTCGACCGCGCGGCGTATAAGCGCGCGTACGAAAAGGCGCGGGACAACGAAAAGATGGAAAGGGCGATAGATTTCGTCGGTTCGGACGTAAATCCCAAAGCGGTTAAACTCGCCTTGCGGCACGCCGAACGGGCGGGACTTAAAGACAAAGTGAGATTTTACGTTGCGGACGCGGGTAGTTTCAGTCCCGATTCCGCATACGGCACGGTGGTAACAAATCCGCCGTACGGAATAAGGGTGTACGACAGAGAAGAAGCGGAAGCGTGTTACGAGAGTTTCGGCAAGGCTACGCTTAAATATCCCGGCTGGTCGGTGTTCGTGATAACCGCGGCGAAAAACTTTGAAAAGCGATTCGGTCGGCATGCGGACAGAAACAGAAAAACTTATAATTCGGAAAAAGAGTGCAGGTTTTATTATTACTACGGCAAAAAACCGACGGAGCACGGCGAATAAACGGATACGGAGTAATATAACATATCGTACGATACGCCTAAATACCGTTCCGACGCATAGGCGGAACAAACGAACGCATAGGCGTAACGGATCAAAAAACATACCGCCCGCGACGTGGAGAAAGTCGCGATAAAATTAACGGAAAACGGAGAAACGACTATGATTGACGGAAAAATACTCGTAGAAAAACTGCTCGTATACGCGGAAAAATTTCTGGGACTTATTAAGAGAGACGAAATTTATTTCCGCAACTTGCTTTTAAGGGAATTCGGACTTTTTGAACCCGCCGAAAACGCGGGCGATTTGTCGTACGTCGAAAAAATGGACGTTCCCGACGAACTCGTGCGCGATATAGCCGCTTACGCGACCGAAAACGGCATAGCGAACGACGGCGACGCGGGGCGTTACTGCACCTATATAATGGGACTTCTGTCGCCCTTGCCGTCGAAAGTAAACGAGACTTTCAGGCGGATTAAAGATACGCAGGGCATAGAGAAAGCGTGCGAATATTTCTACAATCTTTCGGTCAAAAACGATTACGTTCAGAAAACCGCCATATCGAGAAACCTTAAATGGGAATACCGCGACGGCGACAATACGCTCGAAATAACCGTCAATTTAAGCAAGCCCGAAAAGGACAACAAAGAGATTGCGAAACTTCTGACCGCGCCCAAAAAATCCAAATATCCCGCGTGTCTTTTATGCAAGGAAAACGAAGGGTTCGAGGGCACTGCCACTCACCCCGCGCGCGAGAATATAAGAACGATTTCGCTTACTCTCGGCGGCGAACCCTGGTTCGTGCAGTATTCGCCGTACGCGTACTTTAACGAACACCTTATCGCGATATCGGAAAAGCATTCGCCTATGCACATAGAGAGCGATACGATTGACAAAGTTCTCGATTTCGTCGATTATTTCCCGAATTATATGATAGGTTCTAACGCCGCGTTGCCCATTATAGGCGGTTCGATACTCAATCACGAGCATTTTCAGGGCGGCGGGCACGTAATGCCTATGCACAAAGCGCCGCTCACCGCGGTCAGGTATTCGTGCGCGAAATATCCTGCGGTAAAAGTGGGCGTTGCGGACTGGTACAACAGCGTTATAAGACTTATTTCGCGCGACAGAAAACAGATAGGCGACCTTGCGAAAGATATAGTTAAAAGTTGGGCGGGCTTTACCTGTGCGGAGTGCGGTATTTTCGCCGAAACGGACGGGGTGAAACACAATTCGCTGTCCCCCGTGTGCAGAAAAGTCGGCGACGAGTACGTTATGGATATGATACTGCGCAACAATATCACGAGCGCGGAATACCCCGACGGAGTGTTCCACGCGCACCCCGAATACCATAATATAAAGAAAGAAGGGATAGGGCTTATCGAAGCGATGGGATTGTTTATTCTGCCGGGCAGGCTCAAAAAACAACTCGCGGAAATCGCGGCTATTCTCTGCGGCGAAAAAGAATACGACGAAGCCGCGCTCGCAGATAAAGAAAACTATCTTTACGCACACAGGGATATGATTAAAGAACTTATCTCGAAAGGGAAAGCGGCGACTTTTGCGGAGGCGGAAAAACGCGTTACGGACAAAGTGAACGACGTGTGCAGAAATATCCTGTTAAATACCGCCGTATTTAAAAAAGACGAAAGGGGCGTAAAGGGTTTCGACGCGTTTCTTGCCACTGTCGGCGTCGTGAGAGCGTAACGGCGCAGCGGCGGCGCGGCGAAAATATATAACGCGGCGGATTTTATAATCTGAAAGAAAACCGGCTGAAAAGCCGAAAACATAAAAAATTATCAGTCAAGGAGAAACAAAATGAACGTTTTGGTAACGGGCGGAGCGGGTTACATAGGCTCTCATACGACGGTGGAACTGTTAAACGCGGGGCACGAAGTGGTCTGCGTGGACAATCTCGTGAACAGTAAATACGAATCGGTAAAGCGCGTGGAGAAAATCACGGGCAAAAAGGTCAGATTTTACGAAGGCGACATAAGAGACAGAAAAATTCTCGACAAGATTTTTACCGAGAACAAAATAGATTCGGTTATAAACTTTGCAGGGCTTAAAGCGGTGGGCGAATCGTGCGCCAAGCCGCTCGAATATTACGAAAACAATATAGAAGGTATGCTCGTGCTGCTTTTCGCGATGAGAGATTTCGGCGTAAAAAATCTCGTGTTTTCTTCGTCTGCGACGGTGTACGGCAAGCCCGAAAGCGTGCCTATAAGAGAAGATTTTCCG
>CAMEHL010000124.1 GCA_945917475.1 uncultured Clostridia bacterium
AGTTCCGCAATGGCGTCCGCCGCCTGTAAAAAAGCGGGAACGTCTTTAAGCAGTAATTGTTTTATACCATTGAATATGCCGAGTTCGAGTTCCGCGGCTTTGTCTTCCGCAGACAGAATTTTTTCTTCGAGCGTTTTGAGTTCTTCGGTTACGTACCTTTCTGCATTGGTAAGAGTTTGTCGGCGGATATAATCGTAAGGCACTTTTTCTTTGAAAGAGTTTGTAACTTCTATATAATACCCGAAAACGCGGTTATAACCTATGCGCAGAGTCTTTATACCCGTTCTGTCGCGTTCTCTGCTTTCGATTTCGGCGATTTTAGAACGAGAGTCGGTATAAAGACTTCTCAGTTCGTCGAGTTCTTTATTGAACCCTTTCTTTATATATTTGTAAGCGGCGGCCTTTTTGTCTTTTTCGGACGGTTCGTCGGCGACGGCGTCGTTTAAAAGTTGGACTATTTCGCCAAAGTCTCCGAGTTTGGATAATATATCCGTAATGCACGCGCACGAAAAACCGGATAATTGAAATTTAAGCGTGGGCAATACTTCGAGCGAAGTCGCAAGAGCAACGCAGTCTTTGGGCGCGAGATTGCCGTTAGAAATATTGCCCGTTATTCTTCCTACGTCTTTTACCGCGGATAAAAGGTCGGAGACGCTTTCCCTGACCGAATTATTGTTATAAAGGCTCTCAACCGCGTCAAGACGATAATTTATTTTATCTTTATCGTTTAACGGAGAGAGAATAACGCTTTGAAGTTTTCTCGCCCCCATCCCTGTTTTGGTTTTATCGAGCACCCATAAGAGAGAACCGTACTTTTTTCCGTCGCGTAAAGTTTTTACGAGTTCGAGATTTCTCACGGCGTTAAAGTCGAGCATCATAAACTCGCCGTCTCTCTTTAACTTTAATCCGTTGATATTCGTTAAACCGCTTTTTTGCGTTTCTTTTAAGTAAGATATAAGCGCGCCCGCAGGGCGAACGCATAAATCGTCGTCTTTTATTCCGAACGCTTGAAGGTTAAGCACCTTAAACTGTTGTTTGAGCGCGGAGCACGCCAGATAAACGTCGAATTCACTCTCCGTATAGGCGGAAGGTTTCGGCAGAACGCGCTGTTTCACGAGCGGAGAATCTTTTAAGGTTTCTTCCGCTTCGCGGTTGGCGATAATTTCTGCGGGTGCGATTTTTACGAGTTCGTTGAACAAGTCGGATAAAAAATCCACCGAAACAAAACTTTTTACGAAAAATTCCCCCGTCGTTATATCTGCCCAGGCAATAGCGGCATTATTTTCCGTGAGAAATGCCGAGCATATAAAGTTATTCGTTTTTTCGTCAATCAGTTCGTTGTTGGTAAGCGTTCCCGCGGTAACGATTTTAACTACTTCCCGCTCGACTAAATTTCTGCCGTCCGGCTCTGTCAACTGCTCGCAAATAGCGACCTTTTCGCCCGCCGCGACGAGTTTGGAAATATACAGATCGGCGGCGTGATAAGGTACGCCGCACATAGGCGCGCGTTCGGGAAGACCGCAGTCCCTGCCCGTAAGAGTAAGGTTGAGAATTTCAGACGCTTTCACCGCGTCGTCGTTGAACATCTCGTAAAAATCGCCTAACCTGTAAAAGATTATACAATCGCTGTATTTTTGTTTAACCTGCCTGTAATGAACCATCATGGGCGAAAGCGCCATAATAACACCGTCCGTTTTACTTTCGTTGAATGTTTTACGCCTTATTACGTAGTCGTAAACTACACTATTTTGCCGACGAGCGAAATGCCGCCCGTTTCGGTAATTTTAACGTTAATAAACTTCCCTATCAAATCGGGCGTACCGTCGAAATAAGCCATTCTCCCGTAAACGTCTCTGCCGAGAAATTTGTCTTTCTTTTCGTCGTATCCTTCGCACAAAATACAGACGGTTTTCCCGTTATAACTTTTAGAATATTCCCGATTTAAAGAATTCTGCAAATCGATAAGACGCATTATTCTGTCCTTTGAAACTTCCGCAGGGATCTGTCCGTCCATTTTTGCTGCAGGCGTTCCTTCTCTCAGCGAGTAAACAAACGTAAACGCGCCCGCGAAACCCGCTTCTTTCACGAGTGCGACCGTATCGGCAAAATCTTCTTCCGTTTCCTGCGGGAAACCGACCATAATATCCGTGGTAACTGCGATATCGGGTATATACGAACGGAGTAGACGTATTTTGTCGAGATAATCTTTTCTCGTGTATCGCCTGTTCATAAGTTTAAGTATTTTATCCGAACCCGACTGAACGGGTAAATGAATACTTTTACAAACTTTCGGACTTGCGGCAAGTGCTTTTACAAGTCCTTCCGTCAGGTCTTTGGGGTGGTTAGTCATAAACCGAAGACGGAACTCGCCGTCAATTTTGGAAATTTCGGTAATAAGCGTTGCGAAATCCGTGTTTTCAAGGTCTTTTCCGTAAGAATTTACGTTCTGACCCAATAAAGTTATTTCTTTATAGCCTTCTTTAACCAAAGACTCACATTCGGCGATAACATCGGACATTTGTCTGCTTCTTTCCCTGCCGCGGACGTACGGAACTATGCAATAAGAACAAAAATTGTCGCAGCCGTAAGTAATGTTTACCCAGGCGTTAGGATAACTCGTACGGGTTTTCGGCGTGCCTTCGATAATTGCGCCCTCCTTATCGCGGACGTCTACCACGGTCTTTTTGCCATTTAATTTAAGCAAAAGCAAATTTTTAAAGTCTTCGAGATTGTGAGTGCCGAAGATAATATCTACGAACGGAAACGTTTTATGTAGTTTTTCCGCATAACTTTTCTGTTGAGTCATACAACCGCCGACGGCGATTATAAGGTTTTTTTTCTTTTTTTTAAGTTGTTTCAGCGCGCCTATATTCCCTTCCGCGCGTTCTTCAGCGTTTTCACGTATACAGCAAGTGTTGAAAACTATAATATCGGCTTCCTGCTCGCTCTCGCAATCCGTCATACCGAGTGAAGTAAGTATTCCCGCGAGTTTTTCCGATTCGTGCAGGTTCATCTGGCAGCCATAAGTCGTTATAAGATATTTTTTTCCTTCGAGTATTTCCATAAAATATATATTAACTTATTTAAACGGTTTTGTCAATTTTATAACGGGATTAGTTGATATTTATAATATAAATAAACTTTGCCGCGGTATATTTAGCGCAATGTTATTCATACTAAAAACGTATGAGAAAAACATTGAAAATCGTATTTTTGATCTTTGCCGCGTTGCGTTTGTCGGTAACGGTTGCG
>CAMEHL010000125.1 GCA_945917475.1 uncultured Clostridia bacterium
TTACCGTTCTCATTGCAAGAATAGTTTGTTCTATCAACGTATCAAGTTCCCACCCGAGCATATCCGCGCCGCGCTGAATTACTTCACGCGAACAGCCTGCGGCGAATTTCAGGTTCTTGAATTTTTTCTTTACCGATTTCAATTCGAGATCCTGCACGCTCTTCGTCGGAAGCATCAATGCGACCGCGCCTATCAAACCCGTAAATTCGTCTACGGCATACAACACCTTTTCCATTTCGTGCTCGGGTTTTATATCGACGGTCAGCGCGTATCCGTGGCTCGCCGTCGCCCGTATAATGCGTTCGTCAACGTTTCTTTCACGCATTATCTGCTGTTCTTTTATGCAATGTTCTTCGGGATACAATTCGAAATCCAGGTCGTGAAGAAGTCCCACAATCCCCCAGAATTCCTTTTCGTCGCCGTACCCGAGTTTTTCGGCAAAGTATTTCATTACACCTTCCACCGTCAACGCGTGATGAATATGAAACGGTTCACGGTTGAACTCTTTCAGCAATACAAACGCTTCTTCTCTCGTCATATTTCTCCTTGTTTTTCGTTTCGGCCGCGCCGCCCTGCTTTTCCGCCGTAAGAATAGTTATTCTTTCCGTAACACAATAACGCCGCAACCGAACGCATACCGCTGCCCCGCGGCAAAAGCCGCGGGGCAGTAACGGCTGTTATTCGTTTAAGTTTATCGTCTTTATCAGTCCTGGAAGAGCGGCGTAGACAAGTATCTGTCGCCTGTGTCGGGCAATACGACGACTATGTTTTTACCCTTGTTTTCGGGGCGTTTCGCAAGTTCGATTGCCGCCCACGTCGCCGCGCCCGAAGATATTCCGACGAGCACGCCTTCTTTTCTGCCGATAAGTTTGCCTATCGCAAAAGCGTCGTCGTTGTCTACGGTAATTATCTCGTCGTAAACCTTAGTGTTAAGCACGTCGGGAACGAATCCCGCGCCTATACCCTGTATCTTGTGCGAGCCCGCAACGCCCGTGGAAAGCACCGCGCTGGTTTTCGGTTCTACCGCAACCACTTTCACGTCGGGTTTTACGCTTTTAAGATATTCGCCCGCTCCGGTAATCGTGCCGCCCGTTCCGACGCCTGCGACGAGAATATCTACCTTACCGTCGGTATCTTCGTATATCTCGGGTCCCGTCGTTTCTCTGTGGATTTTCGGGTTCGCGGGGTTGACGAACTGCCCGGGTATGAAACTGTTTGGCGTTTCCGCGGCGAGTTCGTTCGCTTTTGCGATCGCGCCTTTCATACCTTTTGCACCCTCTGTAATAACGAGTTCCGCGCCGTACGCTTTCATCAGTTGACGGCGTTCGACCGACATCGTCTCGGGCATAACGATTATGATTTTATAGCCTTTCGCCGCGGCGATCGCCGCAAGTCCTATACCCGTGTTTCCCGAAGTCGGCTCGATTATGACAGAGCCTTCTTTCAATAAACCCTTTTGTTCCGCGTCTTCTATCATTGCCTTCGCGATGCGGTCTTTAACTGAACCCGCCGGATTGAAGTATTCGAGTTTGCCATAGATTTTCGCTTGTAAACCAAGCGATTTTTCTATGTGCGTAAGTTCAAGTAACGGTGTTTTCCCTACGAGTTGATCTGCAGAAGTGTATATTTTAGACATTTTTTTATTCTCCTTAATTTTTGATTTTTATTGTTTTAATTATTTATAGTTTATTTTATATTGTGATATTATATTGTGTTTTCCTTTATATCGTTTGACTTCGTTAAGATTGAAGTCCCCGACAATTCCCGCCCGTCCGTCTACGGTAAACCCGCAATTTTAATTTCGGTCGACGGAAATAGCCTTTTTATTGAGCCTTTCCGTTTCCGCGGCTATAATAGATTTGCAAATAACATCGGTCGCACACTCGCCCGCATCGTAATTTTCTATGCATAATCTTTCCCGTTAAGCCCTTTACGGCTTCTCCTTTTACCTACTTCTTTGGTAGGTTAGTATGATTATAGCAGAACGATTTGTGCTTGTCAAGATTTATTCGATGGTTTTTAAAATTTTTTTATAAAAATTTCGGTATTATTTTCCGTAAAGGTTTTATCCGCCGAGAATAAAAAACCCGCCCACTCATACGCGCTCCACGAAATCAAAATTATCCGAACATTTACGGGGTAATTTTTACCCGCAAATGGTTCGGATTTTTTTCTCACTTGAGCGGAAAAAGGTCGGCTTTGAAAATTCTTTCAAAGCCGACCTTTTCGACAGTAGCATAAGTGCCGCGATTTTTCTATTATTATCCGTCAGGATTTAAGCGATTACGAAAGCGGTCGCGCAGTGCTGTTAGCCGTGCAATCGCGCCGTGCGGCCGCGCCGCGGGATTACACGCTTTTAGTCGCCGCGGGAAAAACGACCGTAACCGTAGTCCCTTCGCCGTATTTGGAAGAAACGCTCACTTCCGCGCCGTAAAGCGAACAGACGTGTTTTACTATCGCCAGCCCCAGCCCCGTGCCGCCCGTCTCAACGGAACGCGATTTGTTCACGCGGTAGAACCTTTCGAAAATACGCCCCAGATGTTCTTCTTCTATTCCGATTCCGTCGTCGGACACCGTAAGCGTGGTTTTGCCTTTTTCGGTTTTTACGTTCACCTTTACCGAGCCGCCGTCCGTGTTGTATCTTATTCCGTTTTCGACGAGATTTTTCACGAGCGCGACGGCGTGTTTTTTCTCTGCCGTAACCGTCCCCTTTCCGTTCACGGAAACGGACACGTTTTTACGCGCGGCGAGTTCCGAAAGGCTCTCTTTCACTTCTTCCGCTATTGATACGAGATTGATTTTTTTCAGGTTAAGCGGTTTTTCCGTTTCCAGTTCGGAAAGCCCGAGCATATCGTTGATAAGGTTTATAATCCGCGCCACTTCTTTGTCTATTTTACCCGACAGTTCGGAAATACCGTCTTCTTTCGTTTTCAGTCCTATTATGTCGTTAAAACCTTTTATCGCCGTAAGCGGCGTTTTCAGTTCGTGCGAAGCGTTAGCGAAAAACTCCGCGCGGGTGCGTTCGCCGTCTTTCACGGCGGTAATATCGGTAAGCACTATAAGCGCGCAGTTTGTCTCGAGTTTCTTAAACGTACACATATACGTTTTTCCGCCCGTTTTCAGTTCGTACTCTTGCACGGAACCGTCGCGCAGACAGTCGGTCAATCTG
>CAMEHL010000126.1 GCA_945917475.1 uncultured Clostridia bacterium
TCGAAATAACGGGCAAACTGCACGTCAAAGGCAACGAAGTGTCCGTGAACGTGGAAAAAATCGCGCGGCTCGACTTCGACGGAGATAAAAAAGAAGAAGCGTCGCCCGAAACGGAGTTTATGGGGCTTATACTGCCCGACGGCAAAGACTGTCTTGACGAAGTGCTCGATATCGCCGAAAACTATCCGGGAGACGTGCCCGTAATCGTCGCCATAAACGGCAAAAAATACAACGCGCGCTGTTCTGTGAGAAAGTGCGAAGCGTTGATAGCGGAACTTAAAGGGTTGCTCGACGAGAAAGACATAATTTTCTTTAAGAAAAAGAGTTAAAGCCCGTCAAAACAATTTGATTTTTCCGCGCGATATGATAAAATAAATTTTGAAAAAAATCAAACTGTTCAGGTAGGTGATCGTTATGGATAAAATAGCAGTATTGACCAGCGGCGGAGATGCTCCGGGAATGAACGCCTGCATAAGGGCGGTCGTACGTACCGCGCTTAATATGAATATGGATATTTACGGAGTAGAACGCGGATACGCGGGGCTTATCAAAGGCGAAATAACGAGACTCGGCACCCGTTCCGTTTCCGATATGATTCATAAGGGCGGCACGTTTTTAAGGACGGCGAGATGCCCCGAATTCAAGGATATAGAAGCCCAGCGCCGCGCGGCGGAAGCGCTTTCCGCTTTCGGCATAGAAGGACTTGTCGCTATCGGCGGCGACGGGACGTTCAGGGGCGCGAAAGACCTTTCAGAGAACTTCGGAATAAAGGTTATCGGTATTCCCGGCACGATAGACAACGACCTTGCTTATACCGATTACACGGTAGGTTTCGACACCGCCGTGAACACGGTTTTGTGGGCTATTAACAATTTAAGAGACACCATGCACTCGCATGACAGGGTTTCGCTGCTCGAAGTAATGGGCAGAGCGTGCGGCGACATCGCGCTTTACGCGGGCGTAGCGGGCGGCGCGGAATACGTTCTCGTTCCCGAAATACCTTATGATCTCGACGAAATCGCGTCCAACATAAAAAAGAGTTATCTGCGCGGTAAAACTTCTAATATGATAATACTTGCGGAAGGCGCGGGCAATCGCGACGAAATCGCGGCTTATATACAGGAAAAGAGCGGCATAAGCGTCAAGGTAACCAACTTCGGATATATTCAGCGCGGCGGCTCGCCCAATATGCAGGACCGTCTGCTCGCCGCAAGATTCGGCTATAAAGCGGTGGAACTGTTAAAGAACGACAAAGACAGTTGCGCTGTGGGGATAAGAAAGAATAAAGTAATAACCGTTCCTTTCGACGAAGTGTCCAAAGCGAAAAAGGACTTTGACAAAGAACTTTACGACATTGCTCACGTTTTAAGTCTGTAACGTCGGAAATATTAAACAAGAAAAACTTTTAAGGAGATAAAAATATGAAAGGTTTAAAGGGCGCATTAGTATTTGCGCAGTCTGGCGGACCTACGTCCGTTATCAACGCAAGCGCGGCAGGCGTGTTTCTCGAAGGGCTTAAAAGCAAAGAAATAACCGCCGTTTACGGCGCGGCTCACGGTATCAAAGGTATTCTCAACGAAGAATTTTACGATATCGGCAAAGAAGACAAAAAAGAACTGTTATTGCTTAAAAACACCCCGTCTTCCGCTATGGGGTCGGTAAGATACAAACTCAAAGACGCGGACGTGGACGACACGGATTATAAGAAACTGTTAGAAGTATTCAAAAAGTACGACGTAAGGTATTTCTTCTATAACGGCGGCAACGACAGTATGGATACCTGCAACAAAATAAGCAAGTATATGGCTAAGTCGGGCTACGATATCAACGTTATAGGCGTTCCCAAAACCATCGACAACGACCTTTACGGAACAGACCATTGTCCGGGCTTTGCGAGCGCGGCGAAATATATCGCCACCACTATTATGGAAATCAATCTCGACGCGAAAGTGTACGATACGGGTATGATCTGCATAATAGAAGCGATGGGAAGAAACGCCGGCTGGCTTACCGCTTCGGCGGCTCTCGCAAACAGCAAGGGCTTAGGCGCAGACCTTATCTATCTGCCCGAAGTACCGTTCGACGTGGATAAATTCGTTGCGGACGTCAAAAAAGTTCTCGCCGCAAACAACAACAAATGTATCGTCTGCGTTTCCGAAGGTATCAAGAACAAAGACGGCGTTCTTATCGGCGAAGTGCTCGGCAAAGCGGGCGCGCGCGACAGTTTCGGACACGCTCAACTCGGCGGCGTTGCGGCTAACCTTGCCAATATTATCAAAGAACAGACGGGCGTTAAAACGCGCGCAATCGAACTCTCTTTAATGCAGAGATGCGCCGCGCATTGTGCTTCCGCCACCGACATAGAAGAAACGTTCGAAGCGGGCAAACAGGCGGTTAAAGCCGCTGTTGCGGGCGAAACGGACAAAATGGTATGCTACGCGAGAAAGCCGGGCGACAAGTACGTTTGCGAATACAAACTTTTACCGCTCGAACTCGCCGCAAACACCGAAAAGACCGTTCCCGTAGAATGGATTACCAACGACGGCACGGGTATTTCGGACGAATTCGTCAAATACGCTCTGCCGCTTATTCAGGGCGAACCCGAACTCGTAAAAGAAGACGGACTTCCCAGATTTGCGAAACTCAAAAAGGTACTCGTAGAAAAGAGATAACCGTACTTTACGCTTAAAACGGAATAAATTAAAAAACCCTTTGCGCCTTATCGCAAAGGGTTTTGTCATATTCGGGCGGAAGAGAAAGTATAATAAATAGTGAGTTATCAACCGTCGTAAGGCGCGATTGTTGATAACTCTGTGGAATTTTCGCGGGGGATTTATGTTCGTAATCAAAAGGCGCAGTATTCTCATTATATCCGTGCTTATTATAACGGCTTTAACTATGATTTTCTGTCTGGGCGCGTTGTCTAAAACCGCTTCGGGCAATACGGGCGCGTCTAAAATCAAAATCGTTCTCGACGCGGGGCACGGCGGTATTGACGGCGGCGTTACGGGCGTGAACACAAACGTAAAGGAAAGCGACCTTAATCTTTCCGTAGTGAAAAAACTCGAAAATTACCT
>CAMEHL010000127.1 GCA_945917475.1 uncultured Clostridia bacterium
TGAAATGATGTAATCCAGGTTTTTGAAACGATATTCTTTAATCATAAACTGTCCTCGCTTTTATTTTTTTAGTCGCTATTACTCGTTGCAACCCATAATGATTTTAACGGAAGCGGTCTGGGCGGAAGATAAAAGATACTCGCCGTCGAACTTTTTGCCGTCTAAATAGATTTCTTTTACTGTGTTGCCGCAAGCCGCCAAGTTGTCTATTTCGATAGTGTATTCGCAACCGCGGAAATATCTTTTAACGGTGGCTTTTTTCCACTCGTCCGGAATGCACGGCTTAATTTTAAGCCCCGTAAAGCACGGTTTAACGCCGAAAATATATTCTTCCAAAGCGATCATCATCCAGGACGCCGTACCCGAAAG
Organism: uncultured Clostridia bacterium; assembly: GCA_945917475.1. Lineage (GTDB taxonomy): Bacteria > Bacillota > Clostridia > Christensenellales > Borkfalkiaceae > UBA1259. The sequence goes on from CAMEHL010000127.1 coordinate 370, forward strand.
CCAGGAAACTCCCGCTTGCCCCGCATCGAGTGCCATAGGCGCGCGGATGTTGGACGAATAAATATACGGCTCGGCGTTGTATTTTTCCACGCCGAATTTTTTAACTATGTTATGCGGTATGAGTTCTTTGTAAATTTTGTATGCCTCGTTGTTGTTGCCGAGCATACATTCGGCAATAATCGCCCAGGTGTTGGCGTGGCAGAAAACTCCGCCGTTTTCGTTTACGCCCGGTTGCGCGAACGTCAGTTCGTGTTCCTTGGACGGGTAATTTCTTTGCAGCGGCGGGTAGAGTTTAAGTAAGCCGTAACCGCAGTCGAGCGTGGAAACGGTCGTTTCCATACATTTGCGCAATTTTTCCTCGTCGGCACATTCCGACAAAACCGCCCAACTTTGCGAGTTTATCCAGAGCGCGCCGCACTTTTCGTCGCGATTGCCTATCTTTAAGCCTTCGTCCGAAACGGCGCGGATAAATCTGTCCTCGTTCCAGCAAAAATCGTTGAGGATTTTTTCTTGTTGAGCGATAATCTCGTCAAGTGTTTTATCGTCCTTGCCGATAATCGCGTAAATTTCCTTTAACTGTTTGCACGCAAGAACTAACATTTGAGAAACGAATACGCTTTCGCCCTTGCCCTCTTTGCACACGTTGGAAAGCATGTCGTTCCAGTCCGAACCGAGCATAAGCGGCAGACCGTGTTCGCCGAGGTGGTTTACCGTATATGCAACGGATTTTTCTATATGTTCTAAAACCGTACCTTCGCCGCCGTCGTAGTATGGGGCGGTTTTATATAAAAAGTCGGGTTTTCCGCATTCGCATATCACTTTATACACGGCGTAAACGAGCCACAAATGATTGTCGCTTCGGTCGCTCACAAGCGGTTCGCGCTTTTCTATCGGATAGAAATAATGGTTTGTTTTGCCGCTGTTATATTGTTGCCCTAAAAGCAGTAAAATTTTCTCTTCTGATGCGGGTAAATCGTATAAAATATTCGCTAAAACGTCCTGTGCGGCGTCGCGTATGCCTATTCCGCGGATAGTCCCCGTCGCGTAGAACGAAATTTCGCGGCAGACGAGGAAATTAACGTAAGCCTGCAGAGGGTTGAACACGTTTGCCATACGCTGCGCGTCTTTGTCGGGAATATCCGCCGAAAAATACTTTTTCCGCTCTGTAAGGCGGTTTTTAACGCTTTCAAACTCTTTTTCGGCGTAGCCCTTTTCGCGTAATTTATTTAAAAGCGGCGCAACGCTTTCGGCTTGATTGTAAGTACCCAAAAACACGCTTAAATTCTGCGGTTTATCGGTAACGGTCAAATCGAACTGCATTGCGAACAAGGCTTCGCCGCCTTTAAGGTCGCTGTTGCCGCAAGAACCCCGTTCGAGCGAAATCGGGTTTTTGAAGTCGCGGTAATTGCCCATAAAGCTTTTGCGGCTGCCGTCGTGCGAAACCGAGCGCATATTTGCGGCGAAAAACACCTTAGGCGTTTCGTCGGGGCGAGCCTGCGCGTCCACGAAATATTCGTAGGAAAGACTGTCGGTTTTCTCGTCGTATAAAATATTGTTGCTCGCCTTGCAGTAGCATTGCCATTGCACCTCGCGAAGGTATTCCATAAGCCCCATTTCGCGGCAGGCGAACACGCTTATTTCGCGTTTTTCGTCGGCAGAGATATTCATATCGTAAATAAGTACGTTTTCTTTGCCGACAAAGCAGTTTAAATCGACGGTAACGCCGTCTTTTTCGGCGTGAAAACGGGTGTAACCGAAGCCGTGCGCCGAGTACCATTTGTCGGGCTTAACGTCGCAGGGAATAACGGTGGGATTCCACACTTTACCCGTCTTTTTATCCTTAATATATATAAATAGCCCGTTTCCGTCGGTGGGCAGATTGTAAAAGTTGTATCTGCCTATGCGCCATATTTCGGGGGATTTATACCAACTTAAAGATCCGCCTGCTTGCGAAATCATGGTAAAAAGCGTGCCGTTGGTAAGATAATTTATCCAGGGCGAAGGCATATCGTGGCGGTGAAAAATCACCTCGTCCGCATTGTCGTCAAATGAATAATATTCTTTGTATGAAGTGGTCATAAAAATAGTTTCTCCGCAACTCAGATAGTAAGCATATTTTATCATCTGCGTTTAAATTTAGCAACCAAAACGAAATATTCAGAAGAGGTAATAGTAGAAATTCGTAAATAATAGTTTCTTTGAGTATTGCTTTGACAGCTTTTTTATGTTAAAATCAAAATATGAATATTAAAAAATTGTTAATGATATTGTTTGTTCTTGTTTTCGTTACGTCGGCAATTGCCTGTACGGGCGGCAAAAACGATAAGCCCTCCGAAAAGCAATCGATCGGGCAACCGTCGGAAGAGAGCGAAGAGAGCGTGGCGTCGGGCGGAAATGCGGGGCAGTCGTCCGAAGAGGACAAGCAGAGCGACGGTTGGTTCGACATAAAGCTATAAAAAAGCGTGAGAAAAAGATAAAAAAGTGCGGAATTTTGAGCGGGTACCCGCTCTGCGTTTGCCGAAGGCAAACGCAGAGCGTACCCTTCATTATAATAAAAAAAATCTTAAAGGAAGGTAACAAGAACTCAAATGACGGACAAAAAAATGTATACCGCGCCGAGTTTTACGGTGTGCGAATTGTTGAATGAGGACGTTCTGACGCAAAGCGTCGGGGCAAAGTATATGG
>CAMEHL010000128.1 GCA_945917475.1 uncultured Clostridia bacterium
GATAATTATTTTACTAATCATCTCTCTATTTCTATGCAGTTGTCAATCTACGGTGTTCCGACGACGGTCGGAATCTGCTGTCTTTCGTAAGACGGCGTGCCGTCTTTTAATCGATAGCCTTTATATATTATCATTTTCAGATTTTTAAGTCAAGCGAAAAATTAAAGTTTTTCAGAGTTTTTTAAATTTTTTATAAATTTTTTGCGCGGGGCGTTTTGCGAACGCGAGAGGCGCATAGAGAATATCCGCGGGCAATTGACAACGCTGCTTTATTTAATATATAATGTTTAAAATGAATAAGTTTTTATCGACGATTTTTATGATCGATAAGGAGAAATAAAAATGCTGACCTTAAAAAACGTTGTTAAAATATACAACGAGAAAAAGAAAAATCCCGTTTGCGCGCTGGACGGAATATCTCTCGACGTTCCGGAAACGGGTATGCTCTTTATTCTCGGCAAAAGCGGTTCAGGCAAATCGACGTTGCTTAATGTAATCGGCGGTCTCGACTTTCCCACGGACGGCGAAATAATAATCGACGGAAAAAGCAGCAAGGATTTTGCGCCGCGCGACTACGACGGATACAGAAATTCCTACGTGGGATTTGTTTTTCAGGAATACAACATTCTCGACGAGCTGACGGTAGAACAAAACGTCGCGCTTGCGCTTCAGCTGCAGGACAAACCCAACGACAAACGCGCGATAAACGACGTTCTCGAAAAAATGGAGCTGACGGGACTGAACAAGCGCAAACCAAGCACTCTGTCAGGCGGGCAAAGACAGCGCGTGGCGATTGCCCGCGCGCTCATAAAGAACCCTAAAATCATAATGGCGGACGAACCGACGGGCGCGCTCGACTCAAAAACGGGCGAGCAGATATTTTCCGTTTTAAAAACTCTTTCTAAAGACAGACCCGTGTTAGTCGTATCTCACGACAGAGGCTTTGCCGAACGGTACGGCGACAGGATCATAGAGCTTGCGGACGGGAAAATTTTGTCCGACGAAGAATCTCGCGGCGAAAACGCCGTTTCTAAAAATTACGAAATCATAAGCGACGGCTCGGTAATCATAAAAGACTGGCGCAAAATTACGGAAAACGAATTCAAAGAACTGATTGCCGAGATGCGCGAGCGGAACGAAAGAACGATTCTGACCACCCCGCCCGCCGAAAAAGCCGCCGCCCCGAAAGCGGAAGACGCGCCCGCGCCCGTTGCAAAAGACGAGCAGACGGCTAAAACCGCGCCCGCAAAGGACGACAAACAAACGACAAACGCCGCACCCCGCGCAAAGCGCGACAAAAAAGCGATATTCGCCAAATCGGATTTGCCGATGAAACACGCCTTGAGACTTGCGGCGGACAGCATAAAGAGAAAGCCGATACGCCTTGCGTTTACCGTTCTTTTATCGGTTATCGCGTTTACGCTGTTCGGAATTTCCACGGCTTTGATGCTTTACGATCCGGCGTATTCCGTTTCCAACGCGATGAAAAGCTCGTCTTACGACAGCGCGGTTCTGCTTAAAGAATACGACGCGCACTACACGCAAATCGCGTTACGGGGTAACGAATACGAAAGATCCGAAAAAAGCACCCGACTAAAAACGGCGTTCACGGAAAACGACCTTAAAAATCTCAATTCCAACAAGCTCGGTCTTAAATTTGCGGGAATAATCGATCTGGGTGCATACAATTTCGATGCAGACGGGGTCTCCGGATACAGAAGCAACAACTTTGCGATAGAAGGCTTCCGAATCCCCCTTGAGCTTCAGAGCTATTACGGCGTTACTTACTTTACGGGCTTTTCCGATTGCGGAGAAAAATTTTTAACGGACAACGGATTCACGCGCGTTGCAGGCAGATACCCGACGAATAAAAACGAAATCGCGATATCGCTTTATATGTTCGACGCAATGACGCAGTCGATACTGAGCGAACCTGAAAACGATTATATAAAGTCCGTTTCTTACGAAGATATTTTCGGAGAAGAATTAGAACTCGGCGGAATGCCTCTGACCATATGCGGCATTTACGACGTGGGAAAAATCCCCGAAAAGTTTCGCGAATTGCTGAACAAGAAAAGCGAACTCGATTTTCTGACCAGAAGAAAAATGACGGAAGAGCTGACCGACTTATTAAAAAACAGCTTTCATTCTCTGGCTTTCGTTTCGGAAGATTTTTACGAAGCTCACAAATACGATAACGTCAGATTCAGCTCCGCCGACGCTTACGGAATCAGATTAAGCGAAAATCCTATAAACAGAACCGTTTACGAGAGCGACTCCGAGTTGATATTTACGCCCTCCTCCGTCTGGAAATACGACGAGCTGGTTAATTTTTACGACGCGGAAGGCAACACTTTAAACAAACCCGTACTGAACGAAAACGACGTTTATCTGCCCGTTTTTTACGTATGTCAGGAAGCCGTAGAGTTATGCGACGAGCTGGAACAAGCAGGCTATGACAATGCGGATTTTACGCGAATCAAAGAAATTCTCGACAACATAAAACAAAGCACTTTATACAGCCTTTCAAACAAAGAAATCACCGAACTTACGGAAAAAATCTTTTCCGTTTATAAGGCGTATTATAAAAAGGATTTCCCTTTGCCGACGGAGATATACGCCAAAACCTATCAGGGAAAAGAAACGACGCTCAACGTAAAAGGCGTTTACTCTTTTACGGGCAAAAGCACGGATAATCGTTATAATTATTTAGTTTCAAACGAGTTCCGCGACAAATATTGCTTAAAAAATCATACGAGCGACGGCAGCGTAAAAACCGTTTATAAAACCGAATACGAGCTTTCGCCGGAAACGGAAAAATACGGAAAGGTAATAACGCTCTCCGACCATTCGCGGGAAAAAACGAAATACGCGCTGAACGCCGGGCAAAACGGCGCGACTTACGTCATGAGCAACGCGATTTACGAAATAACCGTCCGCACCGCGTCCGTTATATCGCAAATGAAAAAGATTTTTTACGTCGCGGGAGCGGTAATGGGGCTTTTTGC
>CAMEHL010000129.1 GCA_945917475.1 uncultured Clostridia bacterium
ATCGAGATATTTATAAATATTCATCGAGTCGGCAGAAATAACTTCTGTTTTTAACAGTTTGGCACATTCTACGGCAAGTTCGGTTTTTCCGCTTGCTGTAGGACCGCAGATAATCAGAACTCGCGCTTTACCGTTCATACAATTCTCTTGAACCATTTATCCATCTCGTTACGCGATATTTTGGCTACAACAGGTCTCCCGTGTGGGCATTGTAAACCTATGTTTTTCTTAACGGCTTCCGCGATTATTGCAACGTCGTCAAGGTTGACTCCGTCGCCGGATTTTATTGCCGCTTTACACGCTTTTTTAGCGATTTTTTCTTTTAGTATATCTTTAACGGAAACAGATTTCAAACCGCTTAAATCGGCAAGAATTTCAGATAAAAAGTCCTTTACGTTCATATCGGCAAGACAAGTCGGCAAAGCCGATATCTTAATCGAATCGCCGCCGAAGTCGGAAATCTCTATTCCCATAGAATTAAATAATTCCGCGTTATCCGTAAGAAACTCGTGTTCCGCTCCGTTGACCGTTTCTATATACGGAACGAGAAGCGGTTGAACGTCCGGTTGATTATTCTTCAGTTTTTCATTGAATTTATCGAAAAGTATCCGTTCGTGAGCGGCGTGCTGGTCTACAAATAAAACGTCGATTCCGTCGTCAAAAATAAGATAGGTATTTAAAACCTGACCCACGAAACGTAATTCTCTGTCCATAGGCACGCATTGCTGACTGACTTTCGCATCAAGAGCCGCGGAGTTTTTCTTTCTTTCAAGACTTTCAAGATACGCTTTATTTTCGGCAAAAATATCTTTTACGTCTGAATTGCTTTTTTCTTTATAAGAATTAAAATCCTTTTGACTTTCGTTAAAAAAGTTCGCGGATTTTGCGTTGCTGTCCGCAAAAGTTAATTTTTTAAAATCGTAATTGAATAAATCTTTATCTCGTGAAACAGGTTTATCCCGATTTTGTCCGGGGTTTGTGCTGTTTATCGGCTTACCTAAATTATGTCTGTCATAATCATATTCTGTTTCATTAGATTTTATCTCGCTTTCCACTACTATATTAAGAGCGTCCCCCGTTCCGTCGAGAACCTTTGAAACAACCGAATATACAGCGCCGTATACTATCCTGTTATCCGAAAATCTTACGTCCGTTTTATTTGGATGAACGTTCACGTCTACCGTTTCAGGCGGCAGTGATAAGGATACAACGTAAAACGGGTACTGTCTTTTCATAAGATAAGACGCGTAAGCGTTCGATATTGCGGCAGATACCGTTTGGTTTATAATGTATCTTCCGTTAAGAAATACGGATTGGTAAGTTCTGTTGGGCTTGGAAAAGAACTGTTTGCCTATATATCCTTTTATCCCTACCCCGTTTTTTTCAGAGTTTATGTAAAAACAATTTTTAACCGTTTCCGCGCCGTAAACGGTTATCATAGCCGATTCTTCTCCGTCTCCGTAAGACTGATATATTATTTTTCCGTCAGCAATATACTTAAACGCGATTGACGGATTTCCGAGAATTAATCTTGATACTATGCCCGTAATTTCGCTTTCTTCGCCGCGTTCCGTTTTAAGAAATTTTGCACGTGCGGGCGTATTGTAAAAAAGATTGTTTACGGTTATTTCAGTTCCTGAAGGCGACGGATAGTCCTGAACTTCTTTTATACCGTCTCCGTCCGCATAAACCGTTGCGCCCGAATCCTGATTTTCGGGTTTAGAGATTATTGTTATTTTTGAAACGGACGCAATGCTTGCAAGCGCTTCCCCGCGAAAGCCGAGGGTAGAAATACCGTCAAGATCGTCAACTTTTGAGATTTTGCTTGTTGCGTGCGGCAAAAGCGCCTTTTTCAATTGGCTCTTTTCTATACCCGAACCGTCGTCGAAAACACGTATAGAATTGATACCTCCGCCGGTAATTTCAACCGTAACGTTTTTCGCTCCGGCGTCGATTGAGTTTTCAACGAGTTCTTTAACGACGGACGAAGGTCTTTCAACGACTTCTCCCGCCGCAATTCTGTTATAAATTTTACTGCTTAACAGGTTTATAACGCTCATAATTATCTGTCCTTAACTTTTTCGCATAAATCGGCAAGAATATTCAATGCCTGCATCGGGGATATTTCTTCGGGATTCAGGTCTTTGAGAATTCTTTCGGTTTCGGATAACGTTTGCGTCGTGATTTCGTCGTTTTTCGCGTTGTTGCCGCCTGAACGCCTCTCCGATTTTTCAATTGTTTTTAAAATTGCTTTTGCGCGTTCGGTAACTTTTTTATCTACCCCCGCGAGCTCCGCAACTTCTATTCCGAAACTTCTGTTTGCGCCGCCTCGCATAATTTTGCGCAGGAATATTATTCCGTCGGCGGTTTCCTTTACAGATATTTTATAGTTCTTGACGCCGTCCATCACTCCTTCGAGTTCGGTCAGTTCGTGATAATGGGTGGCGAAAAGCGTTTTCGCTTTAATATTTTCGGTAACGTGTTCCACAACCGCCCACGCGATTGAAAGCCCGTCGAACGTGCTTGTTCCCCTGCCTATTTCGTCTAAAACAAGCAGGCTTCTGCCCGTTGCGTTTTTTATGATGCTTGCGACTTCTGACATTTCCACCATAAAAGTACTCTGGTCGGAAATAAGACTGTCACTCGCTCCTATGCGCGTAAAAATCCTGTCTATAAGCGGGATTTCTGCGCTTCTTGCCGGAACGAAAGAGCCTATATGCGCCATTAAGGCTATAAGTGCGACTTGTCGCATATAAGTGCTTTTGCCCGCCATGTTAGGTCCGGTAATTACCATCGTTCTGTTTTCCGAGCAATCGAGCGTGCAATCGTTGGGAATAAATCTTTGAGCCGAAACGACTTCCACAACGGGGTGTCTGCCGTCGGTGATACGCAGCGGTTCTTTCTCGCCGACGATAACCGGTCTAATATATCCGTTACGCTTTGCTACTGTCGCAAACGAAATAAGCATATCATGTTCAGCTTTG
>CAMEHL010000130.1 GCA_945917475.1 uncultured Clostridia bacterium
AGACACCCTTAAAAAACTGTCTAAAACCAAACTCGTTATAATCGTTTCGCACGACAGGGAATTTGCGGAATTTTACGCCGACCGTATCATAGAATTAAAGGACGGTAAGATAATAGAAGACGTTACCAAAACGTATTCCAAACCCTTATCCGTGTCCGAAAACGTGCAGATGGTCTCGGACGACACCGTGAGTATCAAAAACGCCGAAAACATTACCGAATCGGACGTAAAGAACATAGTCGCAATGCTTAAAAAGAACGGCGGCGAAGCAATCATAACCGCAAGCAAACGCGACCTTAAAGACGTAAAGCGCGCTGTCAAAATAAACGAAGACGGCACGCAGGAATCTTTCAAAGAGACCAAAGCGGTAGAAACGAAAGAATACGACGGCAAAAACACAAAGTTTATAAAATCGCACCTGCCCGCGTCGCACGCGTTCAAGATAGGCGCGAGTGGTTTGAAGACCAAACCGATAAGGCTCGTGTTTACCGTGCTTTTGTCGGTAGTGGCGTTCGTGATGTTCGGCGTGGTGTCCGCGTTTATGCTGTACGACGCTAATTATTCCGTTTCTTCTGCCTTGCAGGAAGCGAATTACCCGTCCGTCGCGCTGAAAAATCAGTATGTAATTAAAAATATGTATCTGCTCGTCAACGTAGAAGACGGAACGGTGAAAGAAGACAGCGGATACGAACAGGAAGTGAATACTTTATTCTCGCAGGAAGAGATAGACGAACTTAACAAAAACGACTGCGGGCTTAAATTTGCGGGCGTGTTCGGACTGACGGATTATGAAAATTCTTATCAGATGATTTCAAGTATCGGCACAAATTCCGATTATTTCCCCGTAACCAACTTCTGCGGCTTCTCCGATTGCGGAGAGACCTTTATGAACGAAAACGGCTTTGACCGCGTTTCGGGAAGATATCCCACCGCAGCCGACGAAATAGCGGTATCTAATTACGTTGAAGAACTGTATAAAAAACAGGGTAAAACCACCGCCGTGGGCGAAACGGTGAAAATAAACGTAAACGGATATGAACTTTCGCTTAAAATAGTCGGCGTTTACAACGTGGGCGAAATAGACCCTAAATACGACAGCCTTAAAACGGAATCGACTTCTTCGAGCCAGAAAGATAAGAAAGAGAGAGAAGCGCTTATAAATTCTCTTTCCGATATGCTCAACGTGAGTTTTTATACCACGGCTTTCGTTTCGGAAGTCTTCTATGAGACCAACTATAAGGGAACAGGCTTTAAAAACTCCTACGACGGCATGTATAGTACGTATTCTTCGGGCGTAAACATATCCTGGAGCGAAATTACAGGAACGGTCGATAAATATTCGGGAACTTCCGTTTATACCGACACGCAGGTAAAATACAACAAAAACGCGTTTGCGTTTTACGACCTTGACGGCAACCCGCTCGATAACGTAGATAAAGAAAATCTCGGTCTCGGCGCAACCGACGTATACGCGCCTATGGTCGATTATTCTAACGACTATCTTAACGCGCTCCGAGATATGTTCAACACTTCTTCGCAGGCGATAATAAACGCGGTATACGAGATGGTTGTAGGAGAATCGTATAAATTTTATGAAACCGCACGGAGCGATTCGTCATACGGCACGGACGACGATTATCGCAATGCGGTAGATAGGTATAGCAGTAACTGTACTAATTTTTACGATGTTAATTCTTTAACAGAAACGCAGGAAGCATATAATGCAATAAAAGGGAAAGTAAGCGAAGACACTTTTGCGGGAATAAATCTTTCTTACGTTTCTGGCAATTCTCAAACCGATACTCTTGCATATCAGTTTTGGCAGGTATACACTAAAGACTATTATAGTACTAATTTTACCGAGTTTATGAGACTCGCAAAACCCGCGATAGAGAACGATTATACGAATATTACGGGTGCTACAGTGCCTAAGGAAATAAACTTTAAATACGCTTATGACGCGGAAGAAGCGGAACTTTCAAAATACAGCAGAAATTTTGACGACGTATATTCCATATCCGAAGCGGATAAAGTCAAAATGAAAAACGCCGTTACAGACGATTTCGAAAGCGTATGCGGCAATCCTTTCAAAGTTGCGGAAACGGAACGCGAATGGCAATTTAAAAATTACAACAATAAGACGGGTAAATTTAACGTCAAGGGTTACTATAAAATAACCGGGAACGGCTATTATAACGAAACTCTGCTCATTTCCGACGCGTTTTTGAGAGAATACGCTTCTCAGAAAGAATACAATATTAATTGCACTTCTACCGATTACGTTCGCCCCGAATCGCTTAAATATACTTCTGCGATTTCAAAAACGGACAACACGCAGGAACAGATTGCTTTCGTTCTTTCCAAAGACGTGGACAACGGCGAAGTGAGATATATCGACAACGAAGTATACAGCGGATTGCAAATGTTTATCAGAATGATAGAGAGTCTTAATAAAGCGTTCCTTATCGTGGGTTGCGTGGTCGGCGGTCTTGCAGCGCTTATGCTGCTTAACTTTATATCCGCGTCAATTTCCGCAAAGAGCAAAGAAATAGGTATTCTCCGCGCGGTCGGCGCAAGGGGAACGGACGTATTCAAGATTTTCTTCTCCGAAGCCTTTATAATCGCTATGATTTGTTTCGTGCTTGCGGCGGTCGGTGCGGGATTCGTCTGCAATATTGTCAATAATTCGGTAACGCAGTTAGAGATGATTCAGACGTCTAAACTGCTCGATTACAACCTTGTCAATATAGGTCTGATATTCCTTATATCTATGGTAATATCCGCTATCGCGACTTTCTTCCCCGTGTTCTCGGCGTCGAAAAAATCGCCCGTAGAAAGCATAAGAGCGTTGTAACGGTAAAAGGTTATTAGTCTAAAAAGAATAAAAGCGCAGGCGCTGTAAGTTAGCGGCGTAGCGATAGGGATTATCGCTACGCCGCAACTATATTTGCCTTT
>CAMEHL010000131.1 GCA_945917475.1 uncultured Clostridia bacterium
ACGAGATCCGCGCCGTCCGCATACTTGGCGCAATGCCCGTATTTAACGACCGCGCCGCGTGCCGAAAGAGCCTGCGTCAACCCGGAACGGCAACGGTCGCTGCCGCTTACCGTTTTGCCGATGTCAATGCAATACGTCGCGAGCGCGCTCATAGAAACGCCGCCTATACCTATAAAATGTATTCTGTTATAAAGAGACAAATCTAAGTTTTCCATACTAAAATATATGACGGCGCGGCGGATTTTACGCTAAACGCGATAAAAACATTTAAAAATACTGTCGAAAACGCGAAAAAGTTACCAATTTTTACCGACAAATTTAAAAAACCTATTGAAATCCTGAAATTTCTATGATATAATACTGATAATAAAGATAAGGAAGGTAACTTGATATGAACATTTCAGACGTCAGAGTGCGTATAGTCAAAAAGGACGACAGCAAACTGAAAGCGGTTGCGTCCGTTACCTTCGATGACTGCTTTGTTGTTCACGACATAAAGGTTATTGAAGGAAACGAAGGTTATTTTATCGCTATGCCGAGCAGAAAAACGGCGGACGGCGAATATAAAGATATAGCGCACCCGATAAAAACGGAAACGAGAGAAGAAATAATAAAAGCGATTCTCGCCGCGTTCGAAGAAGAAAAAGCAAAACCGCAGGACTGACGTTCAGTCGGTAAAGCCGTTTTCGGACGGCAAATCCTGTTTTCGGGCGGTTATTCTTTTTTAACTCACGCCGCAGGGCGTTCACCGCCCGACGGCGTCAACCCGCGGATAAACCGCAATAAAAACGTAATAACGGTAAATTTAAAAGCCGCAAAAAAACGGTTTGTTTTTTTGCGGCTTTTTCCGCTTTTTCAGCGCAATTTTTTGCGCCCCCGTAACGTATTACGGCTTTTTGCGCGTCGCCCGTAACCTATTACGCCTTTCCCCTTAAGTTCACCGTCATAATACCCGAAATCGCGCCTACAACCGTGCCGAACAACAAATCGAGCCAGAACGATTTCTGCATAAAGGGCGTTCCGTCGATAAGCAGAAACACGAGATAGATTATCACAGTGAAAAAAAGCCCCACCGTCGCGCCTTTAAGCGCGCCTTTATCCGTTTTCAGCGAAAAAAAACATCCGCAGAAAACCGCTATGACTTTTATAAACTGATTGACCGCCTTTACCGCGTTGACGGGGAGCGTGGCAATCTTAACCACCGCCGCGAACAGCGACACGCCTGCAAGCGCGGCGATTACGGAGATTATAACCCCCTTGCTCACCGAACGGAAAAAATCTTTTCCCGACATACAAAAACCTCGCATACCTTTTTTATAAAGATATGCGAGGTGGTTTTTTTATATTCCGCCCGATAACTTATAAAGTATCTTTGTCCGCTTTGGAACGTTTTTTCGCTTTCTTTTCTTCCGTTTTTTCTTCTGCGGGAGCGTCGGAAGCGTCTTTTGCGTCTTCCGCGGGAGCGGTTTCGGTTTCCGCTTTAACGTCTTCCGCTTTATCTTCTTTCTTTTCTTCCGCGGGAGCGGCTACGCAGTTGCCCTGCGCGGGAGCGGTCTGATAAATCGCGCCTTTGTCGAATTTAACGAAAGACTTCTTGTCTTCAGAACCCGTTTCCAGAACGAAAGTATTTTCCGCGTCGTTGATTTCCGCGACAAAACCGCATATTCCGCCGATGGTTTTAACTCTGTCGCCTATTTTCAGAGAATTGACCATTTCCTGAGCCTGTTTCTGTTTTTTCTTGTTAGAAATAGAACTGAAAACAAACAAACCGATAATCACGACGACCATAACGATAATAAGCACAATGCTCATAGGGCTGGTCGTGTTCGCGCTTTCGCTTAAAAGATTAAACAACATATTTTTCTCCTGACTGATTTTTTAGTATATTAAACATTTTATACGATTTTGCCGAATTACGCAAGCGTTTTAAGGCAATAAATTTTTTTCGACCTTTTTCAACGGTTTTCGCCCGTAAAAGCGCGGCGAACGCCCGTAAGGGCGCAGATTTTAAGTAAACTGCGCGGGGTCGGGATAGGTTTTACCCGTGTCGCGGTAAAACTCCGCCGCAAATTCCGTAAACGAATCTTCTAAAATAGCGTTTCTGATTTCGCGCATAAGACGGTTCAGATAAGTTATATTATGCAGACTGAGCATCATTCCGCCCATCATCTCGCCAGCGTTTATAAGGTGGCGCAGATACGCTTTCGTATAGTTTTTGCACGCGTAACAGTCGCATTTATCGTCGAGCGCGGAAAAATCTTCTTTATACGCGCCGTTTCTCACCACCACTTTACCCGAAGAAGTAAGCGCGGTGCCGTTTCTGGCTATTCGGGTAGCAAGCACGCAGTCGAACATATCTATGCCGCGGCGCACGCCTTCTATAAGACAGTCGGGACTGCCCACCCCCATAAGGTAACGCGGAACGTGCGTCGGATACAGCGGCAGCATTTCGTCCATAATTTCATACATAAGTTTTTTGGGTTCGCCGACCGAAAGCCCGCCAATCCCCACGCCGTATTTAACGTAAGGCAAAGTCGCTTTAAGGCTTTCTTTTCTCAGATCCTTGAACATATTCCCTTGAACAATCGGGAAAAGAGCCTGTTCGGGGTTTTCGTGATACTTGAAACAGCGATCGAGCCATTTAAGCGTTCTTTCCATCGCGTCTGCGGCTTGTTTATAATTCGCGCCGTAAGGCGAACACTCGTCGAACGCCATTATTATGTCCGCGCCGAGATTGTTTTCTATTTCCATCGCCTTTTCGGGCGTGAAAAAATGCAGACTGCCGTCTATATGCGAATTGAAGTATACGCCGTCGTCCGTAATTTTGTTAAGTTTTGCGAGCGAAAAGACCTGAAAACCGC
>CAMEHL010000132.1 GCA_945917475.1 uncultured Clostridia bacterium
AACGAATAAAAGCGGCGGCGGAAAAAACAGCGGTTTTCCGCACGGACAATACTTCGGCGGGTGTTTACGCGTTAAAAAGGGCGGTTAAACTCGTCGCGGAAATTCTCGGCGGGTTCGACGTCGAAATAATAGAAAAACACCATAACGAGAAAAAAGACGCGCCGAGCGGCACGGCTCTCGCCATTGCGGAAGTTGTTAAATCCGTCCGCAAAGACTGTTACGCCGTGTACGGCAGAAGCGGTTTTACGGGTGCGCGGGACAGGCGCGAGATAGGCGTTCACTCAGTCCGCGGCGGCAACGTCGTCGGCGAACATCAGGTGATTTTTGCGGGTAACGACGAAACGGTTACCATTACTCATTGCGCAACCGACAAAAACGTTTTCGCGAGCGGCGCGATAGATGCGGCGGTTTTTATCGCCGATAAAAAAAGCGGCATTTACGGAACGGAAGATTTATTCGCGAGCCGCACGGCGCAAAAATAAGACGGCGACGACGTAAAAGCGGCTTATTACCCAACATTTTACGATCGACAGACTTAAAACGGAGCGTTTTATGATTAAAGAGAACGTCGAAAAAATTTTAAGCGAAATCAAAGGCGGCAACGACCGCGGCGAAAAAATAACGCTCGTGGCGGCGACCAAAACGGTGTCCGCCGACGTTATAAACGAAGCGATAAGATACGGCGTTTCAGTCGTGGCGGAAAACAGAGTGCAGGAATTCCGCGAGAAAACCGCGCTTATCGTCGGCGCGAAACAACATTTTATAGGGCATCTGCAAACGAATAAGGTTAAATATCTCGTCGGAAACGTAGACCTTATTCAATCGGTGGACAGCCTTAAACTCGCGGAAGAAATTTCGCGCGCGGCGGAAAAACGCAACGTCGTGCAGGACGTTCTTTTAGAAGTGAATGTCGGCGGAGAACTGTCTAAAAGCGGCGTTACGCCCGATACGGCGGAAGAGTTCGCGAAAGCCGCAGGACAATTAAACGGAATAAGCGTTAAGGGACTTATGGCAATGCTCCCAAAAAGCGACGACGAGCGGCTTCTTGCGCGTTTATGCCTGCAAATGCGCGGGATTTACGATAAATTAAATGGCGACGGATTTTGTTTTTCTTACCTTTCGATCGGTATGAGCGCGGATTATAAAATCGCGATAAAAAACGGAAGCAATATGATAAGGATAGGCAGCGGAATTTTCGGCAAAAGGAGTTACGACCTTACGCCCGCGGAATTAACAGTTGACGGAGAAAGCAAATGAGCATTTTCGATTTATTCGGCAAAGATTCGAGAACTAAAAAAGACAGAACCGCGTTATTCGCGGAACAGACGGCAGAAGCGCAGAACAAAGTTTCCGAGCGCGGTCCCGTAACCGTTTTCAACCCGTCTTCTTACGCGGACGTGGAAACGATTATCGACTCGCTTAAAAGCGGAAAGACCGCGGTCGTGCATCTGACGGCGTTAAAACCCGAAACGGCTATCCGCATTATCGATATGCTTTCGGGCGCGGTTTACGCGCTTGGCGGCGGCGTTTACGAAATGGAAAAAAACATCTTTATGTTCTCCCCTTCGGGCGTGGAAATGAAGTGATTGAAAATTTTTATAAGCGTTTTAAGTAGCGCATAAAGTAGCGTATAAAGTACGGCTGGCGCGATACGAAGGTATCGCGCCAGCCGTTATTTTCTCTTTCTTTTGTTTTATCTGATATATTCTTCCGCCCTTTTCGGTTAAAATTCTTTTTTAGTGTCTCTCGAAAACAAGCCGAGCAGAACTTTCTCGTAATTTTTGTTTTCGTAAAGAATAGAATAAACCGCGTTCGTTATCGGCAAATCAACGCCGTATTTTTCGCCCAGCGTTTTCATAGCCTTTGCGGTAGCCACGCCTTCGGCGAGTTTGCCGAACCTGACGCCTTTTACGAAATCTTCGCCGAACTTTCTGTTGTTTGAAAATTCGGAAAACAGCGTGGTTTCGTAATCGCCGAGATGGCACAGTCCGTAGGCGGAAAATTCGTTGCCGCCCATCGCTTTTATAAGCCGCCCCACTTCTCTCGCGCCGCGCGCCATAAGCGGACCTTTAAGCGTTACCAGCCCCACGCCGTCAAGCATACCCGCGGCGATTCCCATAACGTTCTTTGCCGCCGCGCCGAGTTCGCTGCCGATAAGGTCGTCTCCGTAATAAAAACGGATAAGGTCGCTCTTAAACGCGTCCGCGAGCCTTTTGACGAGTTTTTTATTGACGGAATCTATAACCATACAGTTAGGCTGACCTTGCGTGAAAGCCTGTATATGCCCGGGACCTACCCACACAGCCGTTTTATCGGGCGAAATACCGCTCTCCGCCATAACTTCCGAAAGCCGTTTGCCCGTTTCGACTTCTATTCCTTTCATGCACAGCACGAAAATCTTGTCGGCTACGGGAAATTCGTTTACGCGTCGCATAAAAGAACGCAGCGATTGCGCGCTTATTGAAATTACTATTACTTCCGCGAAATCAACCGCCTTTTCAAGGTCGGAAGTAAGCGTTATCTTTTCGTCGAGTTCTACGTATTCGTTCCTGCCCGTGTTTTTAAGAACCTGAAAAGACGGACTTTCTTCTCTGCCCCATTGCATTACGGCGTTGCCGTGATTGCACAGATACCAGCCTATAAAAGAACCCCACCGTCCGCAACCGAGAACGGAAATATTCATCTTTCTCTCCTTTCGCTTTAAGCGCACGATTAACCGCTAACCGCGATAGCCGAACGCCGTACGCGTTAATCCTTTTTCGGACGCGCGCCGTTTTTAAGGTTATATATTACAGCACCTTGCGTTCGACGAAAGCGCGC
>CAMEHL010000133.1 GCA_945917475.1 uncultured Clostridia bacterium
CTGCGTTTTTCAGGACGGTGCTGAAATCTTTGGAAAATATTTCGTCCCGTCTGCGTTTGTAGGCGATTCCTATCCCGTCGAGAAAAGCGTAAAAGCGTTCAAGCCGTTCTTCCGTCGGTTTGCCGTGTACGCGGTAAATAAACGGAATATCGAGATAAAAAGCGTATTCTGCAACCGCGCAGTTTGCGGCAATCATAAACTCTTCTATAAGTCCGTGCGCCTCGTCTTTTTTAGCGGCTTCCACGCTGATTTCCCCGTCAGTAACCGTTATCGCGCTTTCCTTGACGTTCAAATCCACGCTACCGTCTCTGTCTCGCGCGTTTAAGAGTATTTCGTACAGTTCGCGCATCGTATAAAGCGTTTGGATTAAATCACCGTTATCTTTTATTGTCTTCTCGTCGCCGTTGAAAATTTTCTGAACGGTCGTATAAGTCAGCCGTTTTCTGCTTCTGATAACCGACGGGGTAATTTCAGCGTCCGTTCTCTCGCCTTTTCCGTTTATTCTCATAACGCAGGAAAGCGCAAGCCTGTCTTTGCCTTCTTTAAGCGAACACAGACCGTTGCAAAGCCGTTCGGGCAGCATAGGAATAACTTTTTCGGGAAAATAAACGCTCGTTCCGCGTTCGAACGCTTCTCTGTCGAGCGCGTCCCCGCTCTTTACGTAAGCGGTTACGTCCGCTATATGAACGCCTAAAATATAATCTTTCCCGTCTTTTTGAATAGAAACAGCATCGTCGAAATCCCGCGCGTCTTCGCCGTCAACGGTAAACGTTATAAGGTTTCTGAAATCTTTTCTACCCGATAAATCTTTTTCGGAAATTTCGTCGGGAAAACCGTTGGCAAGTTCGAGCGCGGCTTTCGGAAATTTTTCGGGAAGCTTATAATTAAACTCAATCGCTTTTAATTCCGCACGCCTTTCAAACTGCCGCCCGAATATCTTAGAAATTATCCCTTCCGGTCTGCCGTTTTTGGGATACGAGAGAATTTTACAGACTACTTTATCTCCGGCACGCGCTCTCAACCCCTTGCCGAAAGGCACGAAAACGTCTGAAAAATATTTTGACTCGTCTGGCGTAACGAATCCGCCGTTTTTACAGGTAAAATATGTCCCGGACAGTTCGCTTATTCCGCGGGAAAGGATTTTAAGCACGCGCGCCGTGGTTCTTTCGCCCGAGCCTTCGGTGGTCTCCGCTAAAACCGTGTCGCCGTGCATTGCGCCTTTCAAATCGCCGTGCGGAATAAAATAATCGCATTTTTCCGCGTCTGTCGGGATTAAAAACGCGTATCCGCGTTCATTCCCCTGAATTTTGCCTTCGATAATCTCTCTTTTCATTATGTTACGGTAATTTTTATATCCTGACTGAGTCTTTTTTTATACTTTTTTATTGCAATCTGATTACAGACATCCCGATCCGTCGTAACGATAAAAACGGCGGTTCGTAAGAACCGCCGTTACGTATGCCGTTAAAATCTCACTTAAAAAGTTCGACGATGGCGAACGCAATACACAAAAGAGCAAAAATCACGCCGCTTATCACGGTGAGTTTTTTCATTTTGTGTTCGAAGGTTTTACTTCTATTTTTACCTAAAAAAGTTTCGGTTGTTCCGCCGAGCGCGCTGACGCCGGAAGAATTGCCGGGCTGACATAAAACGACGAGAATAATAAATATCGCGCAGACAGCCATAACCGCAAGCGCAACTATTTTGATTACGGGCCATACGTTCCAGAACCCGCCGCTTGCCATCATCATATAATTCATAATTTTTCTCCTATTTCAAAATATTAAACGGAAATCACGTTTATTTTAACATATAAACGCAGTTTTTACAACTGTTTTTTCAATCCATTTTAATATTTTTAACTTTTTCAGTCGTTTATAAGGCTTGTACCCGTCATTTCCTGAGGTACGGGCAAATTCATCATAGTTAAAAGCGTGGGCGCGATATCGCAGAGTTTGCCGCCGCTTTTTAACGTTTTACCTTTAAACCTTTCGCCTACGACAATAAGCGGAACGTTATTAGTGGTGTGCGCCGTGAAGGGGTGCCCTTCTTCGTCAATCATTTTATCGGCGTTTCCGTGGTCGGCGGTAACGATTGCCGAACCGCCTTTCGACAGAATTTTATCTATAACTTTACCTACGCACTCGTCTACCGTTTTAACCGCTTTCACAGCCGCGTCGAACACTCCCGTATGACCTACCATATCGCAGTTGGCAAAGTTAAGAATAACAACGTCGTATTTATCCGTATCTATTTCGTCTAAAACTTTTTCGGTTACTTCGTACGCGCTCATTTCCGGTTTTAAATCGTAAGTGGCGACTTTGGGCGACGGAACAACAATTCTCGTTTCGCCGTCGACGGGCGCTTCGATTTTTGCGTTAAAGAAGAAAGTAACGTGAGCGTATTTTTCCGTTTCGGCGATATGCAGTTGTTTAAGTCCGAGCGAAGAAAGATACTGCGGGAGAGTATTGTCAATCTCGTCGGGCGGGAACGCAACGTTAACGTCCTTAAAAGACGCGTCGTAAACGGCAAAACCAGTATAAACCGTATCTAAAAAACCCGTTTCGCGTTCAAAAAACATATTTTTGTTTTTTTCTTCGTCGAAATACGGCGTAAACTCTTTCTGCGAAACAGCTCTCGTTATCTGCCTTGCTCTGTCGGGACGGAAGTTGAAAAAGACAACCGAGTCTCCCTTTCCGATAAGCGCGACGGGCGCGCCGTTCTCGACCACGTTGGTAGGAAGAACG
>CAMEHL010000134.1 GCA_945917475.1 uncultured Clostridia bacterium
GGATCTCGTGGTATATTCGTCCGCCGTGCAGGACGATAATCCCGAACTTGCGGCGGCGCGAAAGCACGGCGTTCCCGCGGTGAAACGGAGCGTGCTTTTAGGCTGTATCGTAAGCGGATACCGCAAATCGGTAGCAGTGGCGGGCAGCCACGGCAAAACGACCGTTACAGCAATGATAACGGATATTATGGTAAGGGCGGGCAAAGACCCGACCGCGTTTATAGGCGGCGAATTTCCGCCGTACGGCAATTACCGCCGCGGCGAAAGCGAATACGTCGTCGCGGAAGCGTGCGAATACAAAAAGAATTTTCTCGACATAAAACCGTATACCGCAGTCGTTCTCAATATAGACGACGACCACAGAGACAGTTTCAAAGGACTTGACGACGAAACGCGGGCGTTTTCGGACTTTATGAAAAATTCGCTCGCCGTCGTGAACGCGGACGACCCGTGCGCACGCAAACTGTTCAATTCCGCCACCGTATGTTTCGGAATAGATAATTCCGCAACGTATACGGCTAAACGGATAAAAGGCGAAAACGGATATTACTCTTTCGATTTTTACGCGTATTCGGCGAAAAGGGGGAGAGTAAACCTTAAAATAAAGGGCAGGCACAACGTATATAACGCGCTCGCCGCGCTGTCCGTAGCGGAAATTTCGGGCGTTCCTTTTTCCGTCTCGCGCGGCGCGCTTGAAAATTTTTACGGGGTTAAACGCAGAAACGAGTTCATAGGCGAGTTGAACGGGCTTTCCTGTTACGCCGATTACGCCCATCACCCGACGGAGATTGCCGCGCTTCTGGATTCTTATAAAGGCGAAGAGATAACCGTCGTGTTTCAGCCGCACACCTACTCTCGCACGGAATACCTTATAGAAGAGTTTTTAACCGAACTCGTAAAACCCGACCGCACGGTCGTTTATAAAACCTATCCGGCGCGCGAAAAGTACAGCGAAAAGGGTTCGGCGAAACGGCTGTTCGACGAATTGAAAAACCGTGCGGGCGACGGCTCGGCTGCGGAATACGCCGATTCGCCCGAAAAACTGAACGAAATTCTACTTTCTTTCGTTGAAAAGGGAGCGAAAGGGAAAATTCTGTTCGTCGGGGCGGGGGATATTTACGACGTCGCTCTGTCGCTGTGTAAACGTCGGGGATAAAAAAAATTTTAAAAAGCGCGGAATAGCGATTAAAAACGTTTGCAAAATTCTCTCGTTTAGAGTATTATAGTTATAATGATTTTTATAATAGGAGAGAATCGGCAATATGGTACAGAAAAAGAGAAAAATCGCTATACTCGGCACCGGTAACGTCGGCGCGACCATCGCTTACACGCTTACGCTTTCAGGTATTTGTTCCGAAATACTTTTGGTTGATATAAATAAAGAAAAAGCGGCGGGAGAAGCGCTCGATCTCGCTCAATGCTCGGCTTGCACTCCGTCCGTTAAGGTGTGGAGCGGCGAATATGCGGACGTTAAGGGTTCGGATATCGTCATCGTTACTTTCGGCGTGGGCAGAAAACCCGGTCAGTCGAGACTCGATCTTGCCAAGATTAACGTGGGAATTTTGCAGAGCGTTATGCCCGACGTTGCGAAAATCGCGCCCGACGCGCTTTACGTTATCGTCAGCAACCCCGTAGACGTGCTCACTTATACTACGCTTAAATGCACCGACTTATCGCCCGAACAGGTTATAGGCACCGGCACGCTGCTCGACTCTAACAGACTCGCGAAGTTCGTCGCGGATTACTGCAAAGTAGATACTTCCAACGTGAACGCGTTCGTTCTCGGCGAACACGGAGACGCGTGTATGGCTCCTTACAGTTTATGCACCGTTTCGGGCTATCCCGTTAAAGAATACTGCAAGAAATTCCTTAACGTTTCCGAAGAAAAGGTAGACGAAGAACTCTCCAATCTTTACGCGGAAATGGTTTCTTCCGGCGCGCAGGTAATCAAAGCGAAAGGCGCGACTTTCTACGCGATTGCGGCGTCCGTCGTTAAACTCGTTAAAGCGTTGCTTTCAGACACGCATACGCTCCTGCCCCTTTCCACTATGCTGCACGGCGAATACGGCGCGAACGATATGTGCATGGGCGTTCCTTGCATCGTGGGCGGCTCCGGTCTCGAAAAGGTCGTGGAATTGCCCGTTACCGCGGCGGAAAAAGTCGTTCTCGACGAGAAAGTCGCTTCGCTCAACGCGACTTACGATTCGCTCGGAATAAGAAAATAAGCGGTTTGTGTCATAAATCCTTATCCGCTTAATATACTGTATTAAACGTCTCTTTTGAAAGGGAGTAGTTAGCGCGGTTTCCGCGCGCGCGTTGTCGTCAGTACGGGTTTTGCCCCGGCAATGCGAACCGTTTTTCCTCGGTTATAACAAGACTTTCATCGCTTTGCGGTGCAGGTCTTGTTTTTTGTCTTTCCGTTGCCGCGCGCCGCGCCGCGCGGACGGCGATTTAAATCTCAATTCTCTATATCCGAAAAGCAAGGCGGCGTTTAACCGTTATATTCAGAGCGTTATTTATAAACGTTATAAAAAGAAAAATCAAAAACGGAGTTGTTATGAAAATTTTTATT
>CAMEHL010000135.1 GCA_945917475.1 uncultured Clostridia bacterium
GTAAAGGTAAATATCGCGCCGTGCGGAATGTTGTCGGTTACCGTTATTTCTCCGCCGTGTGCGTTTATGATGCATTTACACAACGAAAGTCCCAATCCGATACTACGGCGGCTGTCGGCAATTTTGTTCGCCCCCGTGTAAAACATATCGAACACCCGCGATTTTTGTTCGTCGGAAATACCGTTTCCGTTATCCGCCACGCTTATGCAAACCATATTCTCGCTTTTCTTTGCGGTAATCGTAATTTTCGAATCGGAGGGCGTATATTTGATAGCGTTGTCCAAAAGATTGATTAAAACCTGTACGATAAGTCGGGCGTCCATTTTGGCGAGAAGCAAGTCATCGGGTTGAATTACGATAATTTTTTGCTTTTCGCTTTTCGTATGAATATGTTTCAACGCCTCGGCTATTACGTCGCCGACGAGTTCCGTCGTTAAATTTATTTTCATTCTGCCTTCTTCAAGGCGCGTTACCGCAAGCAGATTTTCAACCAGATTGATGAGCCAAAGCGAATCGTCGTAAATATCTTCGTAAATTTGCTTTTTTGTCGCATCGTCAATATCGTTCCCGTTTGAAATCAGATTGCTCGCATTGCCCGAAATGGAAGTAAGCGGCGTACGAAGATCATGCGATATGGAACGGAGCAGGTTTGCGCGCAACTGTTCGTTTTTGGCTAAAACGGCGGCGCGTTCTCTTTCTTTGGCGTTTATGATTCCGTCAATTGCGATTGCGCATTCGCCGATAACGGAATCTACAATGCTTTCGTCAAAAGAATCAATCGGCTTTTCTCCGACAAAAATTCCGATTACTCCGTAATTTTTCCCGCTTTTGCATATCGGAAAAAACTCATATTCGCTGTTTGGATAAATATTTGTTCCTTTTCCCGCTTTTACATTGTTTTTCGCTACTTGCAGAACGATTTGCTCGCAGTCGGGCGATAGGGAGGAAGAACCGTTTTCCGTCGGCGAAGTATAAATTTTTTGCGCCTTATCGTCAAATACAATTACCCTTCGGCCCAACAGCCTTTGCAATTGATTTGCCGTAACCTGAAATATCTCCGTTTCGTCACACGCTTTCTGAATCAACTGATTCGCATCGAACAGAATTTTTGTTCTGTATGCGGTTTGAGTTGCCTGACGTTCCCGAGTTTTCAGTTTTTCGGTTGTTTCGCCTATGATGAGAGATGCCGCAAGCATAATTACGAAAGTAACGGGATAGCCGCTTCCGTATGCCAGAAACGAAAATCTCGGTTCCGTAAAAAGAAAATTGAAAATCAAAACACTCGCTACGGATGATATAACTCGGCAGATTTTACTTTCGGTAAAAATGGCGATAAGCAATACGCCGAGTATATATACCGTAATTATGTTAGCGTCGGTAAAGCCGAGACGAGAAAATAAATAGCCGAGTAAAGAAGATAACAGCAGTACAGCGGACGAAATTATCAATCCTTTCAGCAACTTTGAAAAACTCGGCTTTTCAAACAGTTTTTTCTTCTTTTCGGATACGACGGCGTCGCTGTCCGGAATAATATGTATATCGACATTCGGAGCAAGCGATATCAGTTTTTCCGTTAAAGTCGGTTTGCCTATAAATTTTCGCTTACCGATAACGGTTCTGCCGATTACTATTTTCGTAACGCCGGAAAGACGGGCGTATTCCGCAATCTGAAAAGCAATGTCGTCCCCGCATACGGTAACTATCGACGCGCCGTTCGTTTCGGCAAAACGGATATTTGCCAGTAACCGTTCCGCGTCTTCCGCCTCCATAGATTCAGACGCGGGAGTTTTTACATATAACGCAGAAAAAGTCGCATTGAACGCCTTTGCCATGGCTGCCGCTGTCTGAATTATTTTCGGATTTGAAGGCGCGGAAGACAAACAAACCAGAATGTGTTCTTTGTCGTTTATATACTGCTTTCCCATTCGGTTAGTCCGTATCTCCTTCGTTTTTTATTTCCTGTATTATATCATATTTTTTGAATAAAATCTACTTGAAACGACTCTTTTAATCGTTTAAGGCCTCGGTCAATTCCCGATTTTCTTTGTCAAAGATTATAATGGCGGCTTTTTTATGGCTTTTTTTGAAATTTTCAATCCCGGAAATCATATTCTCATAATTTTCCGCGTCAATGAATTCAAGCGGACTGCATTCTTCTTTTCGTTCCTTTTCAATTGCTTTTCTGTTTTCTCCCAAAAAGACGTCGAGCCTTTTCATAATGAAAAAGCCGAAAATCATAACCGTTGCTACTGCAATGATAAGTATTACGTCTCCCATAAAGGTCGCCTTGTTTTACATCGGTTAGATATCGAAGCATTTCCGCATTGCTTTGTGTTCCCCGAGAACCAAAAGTGTTTCATCTCCGGAAAGAATCGTGTCGGCGGTAACAACGGCATTGATTTTTCCGTTTTTCTTCGTGGCGATAATATTTACGTTGTATTTTCTGCGAATATCGATTTCCACAACCGATTTTCCTATCCACGCCGACGGAACGGAAACTTCAAATATCGAGCATGAATCGCCGAGTTCTATGTAATCGAGAAT